>JANYER010000201.1 GCA_025359825.1 Granulicella sp. | reverse complement strand
CAAGTCGGCGATCCAGCTGCTGCGCAATATTGAGCAGCGGAAGAACACGATTGTGCGCACATGCGACGTGATCGTACGGCGGCAGCAGGAGTTTTTGGAGCATGGGGTAAATGCTCTGAAGCCGATGATGATCAAGGAGGTCGCGGAGGAGATAGGGGTGCATCCTTCGACGGTGAGCCGTGCGGTGGCGAACAAGTATGTCCACACGACGCAGGGAGTCTTTGAGCTGCGGTTCTTCTTCTCCGAAGGGGTGAACGGGCCGGAGGGTGGGGATCTGCCGCTGGTGCTGCTAAAGCGCAAGGTGAAAAAGCTGATTGAAGAGGAAGATCCGCGCAAGCCTTTGACGGATGACCATCTGGCGGCGGAGCTGCAGAAGCAGGGTATCCAGGTGACTCGTCGTACGGTGGCTAAGTACCGGGAAGATATGCAGATTCCGAGTACCCATCAACGTCGCGTTCGCTGACGGTCAGGCGTATTGTAGATAGCCATGAGGTGAGTGCATGGATATCGAATACACAGGCAGACAAACAACCATTACCAAGAAATTGAAGACTATGGCTGAAGATAGCCTGGACCGGGTGTGCAAGATTGTTGGGAGCACATGCAAGGTGCATGTGATCTTAACGACGGAGAAATACCGGCATACGGCCGAGATTACTCTGAAGACCAAGACGTACAAGCTGGTGGCGAAGTGCGAGTCGACGGAGATGGCGACGGCGTTGCATGATGCGTTGGGGAAGATCGAGCAACAGGCGGTCCGGCACAAGCAGAAGACGACGACGATCAAGCGGCACTCCAAGGCCGGAGCGAAGGGGCCGAAGGGCAAGGACATTGCGGTGGAGGAGAGTGCTGAGCCGGTGAAGGTGTCGGTGGTGAAGGCTGGAACGAAGAGCAGTGTAGGCCGGAAGGCTGTGCCAATGCTGGTGCACTCGTTCCCGTCGAACTCACCGCTGCCGGAGCCGCATGTGGTGCGGTCGATCGATGCGGTTGCGATGCGACCGATGTCGCTGGAAGAGGCGGTGAAGGAGGCTGCCCTCCGCGACCGCGAGGTGTTTGTCTTCCGCGATGTGAAGGGGCAGGCGAAGGTGCTGCACCGCAGGCGGGATGGCAAGATGGAGTTGATTGAGATTCCAATGTAAGTGTGGTTCAGGGCAGAAGCCGGCGGAGATAGTTCGCCGGCTTTTTTTGCTGGAGATTTTTTACGCTACGGATAGGGGTAGCGGGCTGGATCTGCGGTGGAGGTAGGCTTAGGGCGCGGTGAGTGCTAGGATTTCCTGCATGGCTGGTAAGCAAGTGAAGAAGGCGGCTAAGCCGCTTGTGAAGAAGATCGTGGCCCCGGTTGCGGGGCTGAAGCCGAAGGGCGAGCTGGTGATCCTGACCGGGATGTCGGGGTCGGGAAAGCTCTCGGCGCTTAAGGCGTTCGAGGACCTTGGATACTACTCGGTGGACAACATGCCACTGGACCTGGTGCCACGGTTTGCCGATTTGATTCGGCAATCCAAGGAAGGGCAGCGGGGCGCGCTGGTGGTGGATGTGCGCGAAGGGATGCGGCTGGATGAGTTTCCGGCGATTCTGAAGAAGGTGCGCAAGGTGCTACCGACGCGCGTGGTGTTTCTGGAGGCCAGCGACGATGCGCTGGTGCGACGCTTCTCGGAGACGCGCAGGCCGCATCCGCTGGGACGCAGCGATACGGTGCTGCGGTCGATCAAGGCGGAGCGCAAGCGGCTCGACCCGATCCGCAATGTGGCAGACATTGTGCTGGATACGACGAAGTTCAACGTGCACGATCTGCGAGCGCATATCAATGCGCAGTTTGAGCGCGAAGCGAGCGACCGGAACCTGACGATCTCTTCGATGAGCTTTGGATTCAAGAACGGCGTGCCTACGGAGGCGGACCTGGTGTTCGATGTGCGGTTCCTGCCGAACCCGCACTTTATCCCGGAGTTTCGCAAGTTGACGGGCAAGCATCCCAAGGTGGCGAAGTTTGTACGACAGTTTCCGCAGACGCAGGAGTTCCTGGATAAGACGGCGGACATGCTGGAGTTTCTATTGCCGCACTACATCAAGGAAGGCAAGAGCTATCTGACGGTGGCGTTTGGCTGTACGGGCGGGCAACACCGGTCAGTGTTTATCGCGGAAGAGATGAAGAAGCGGTTGACGGCTGAAGGATACCGGGTGAAGAGTGCGCATCGCGACATGCCTCACTAGGAGCCGGATGGGCTGCGAAAGCAATAGAATGATGGTATGGGTACGATGAGTCGAAGGGCAGTCGGGGCGGACACGAGTAGTGCGGGGAGAGTGATGGCTTGAGACGTATCTGGCGATTGCTGCTGTACGTTCGACCGTATGCGCTGTACTCGCTTGCGTCGGTGGTATTGATGGCGATGGTGGGGGCGATGGCTGCCTTTCGCGTGCTGCTGGTAAAGCCGATCTTCGATAATGTACTGAGCCCGGATGCGTATACGCATGATGTGCTGGTGTTCCACCTGCCGGGGCTGCAGCGGGAGTTGAATCTACATTTTCTGGTGCCAAGTCACTTCCACAATGCATGGACGGTGGTGGCGTATGCGCTGGTGGTGTCGGC
>JANYER010000193.1 GCA_025359825.1 Granulicella sp. | reverse complement strand
GGCCAGCGGTGGCGCCGAAAGTAGCACAGCCCGAACGCGGTCAAATGCATCCGTGTGCACATCTGTCCACAACCCGTCCAAACTCTTCTCGTTGCGCAGCGCATCCAATGGCGCAGTCAGTTGCGCGGCCAGTGGGATGTGTTCACGGAAGTAGTTGATGAATCCAAGGTAGTGCTGGAGCTGCTTGCCAGTTGTCGGCACTGGCCAGTCGGACATGTTCACCAACTTTGCGCGCTGTACCTCTTGTCCGTAGGGCGTCACAACAAACCCCAGGAGGTTGATGGACACATGTCCAATGCGGCACTTACTCTCGTTGAGCTGCATATTGTTGTCCGTGAGGACCTTGAGCACTGTCGCAAGATGCTCGGCATGCTCCACCATGTCCTTTGAGAACACCACAATGTCGTCCATAAACGCGCGTGCAAATGGCAGGTGCCCCAGGAGGTGTTGGACCACGCGCTGGAACTTGGACGGCAGTATTTTGAGCCCAAACGGTGCACGTCGGTACACGTACTGCTGCCCACTCCAGGTGAATGCGGTCTTATGCCTATGCTCTGGATGCACGGGCAGCCGATGGAACGCTGATTTGAGGTCCAACGTTGAGAAAATGTGCGACCCCGCCAACGATGCATATATGTCTTTGACGCGGGGGAGTGGGAATGCGTCTGCTTGGAGCAACGCATTCAACCCACGGTAATCCACAACTGGCCGATGCATCGTGTAATTCCCCTGGCCATCCTTCTTAGGCACTGGGAAGATCGGCGCGTTGAACACCGTATCCACGGGCGCCACTTCAATGATGCCCTCACGCAGCCACTCGGATATTGCGTCATCCATGGCGGGCACTAGAGCATTTGCCACGTTGTACTGGCGTTGGTACGAGGTCTTCCGCGGTTCCGTCTCGATACGGATCACTGCTTCAGGCAGTTCGCATACCGCTTCGGGCGGGATGGCTGCGTTCTCCGCCAGATACACTGCAATGGTTTGCAGGAGGGTGGCGCGCTGAGCTTTGAACTCTTCTGTGTGCTCCACAGCGTCCACTTCATCTGGGATAAGCGGCGCCGGTTTGTCCAAAATGGCATCGCTCGCCGGGCCTCCATCGTCTGCAAATGCGTAGGGCAGCCCCTTCTCTCCAAAGTCCATGCGCTCCAGGAGGTCACGCCCGATGATGACGTCTACTCCGCGCATGCGCTCCAACAACTCACACGACCACTGCACGTCCAACATGCCGCACTGGATGCGCAGTTTTTCTGTGCGCCCCATGCGCGCAATGCACACCTTGGGGTCTGCTGTACGGATGCGGCCAGGGAGCGGTTTGTGCGAGATCTTCAGCTGCTGGGCGAGGGTGCAAGAGAGGTAGGTGTGTGAGGCACTGGTGTTGATAAAGCCCAGGGTGCAATGGTCATTCACAAGGATTGGGATGTGGTAGGGTAAATTCTCCTCATCGGAGGTTTCCTGTTCATCGGCGCTGTCTGCCGCCGTCAATCTTAACTCGGGCTCCTTGCCCTTCTTCTTTCTGTTGGTGCAGTTGCGCGCAATGTGCCCGCTCTCGCCGCACTCATAGCACGTGAAGGGCTGGCGGGACCTGTCTTCGCCCACGCCAGTCCTTGGCACCCTGCTGTTGCTGCCCGACGCTTGCGGAGGTCGGTTCCTGATGTTGCTGCGTACTTCCACTAGCTTGCTGCACTCCTCCGTCGCATGGCCATGCGACTGGTGGATGTGGCAGTATGCCCGTGGGGTCGCCGCGGGGGTAGACCCCTTGGCCCTGTACGCGCGCGGCTCATCGCGGTGAGCGCTGCGCATGTTCAAGATGAGGAAAACCATCATCCCAATGGTCTGGCACTCTGGGCGCCCCGAGTCGCGAATCCCGTCCACAGCCACTTGCAAGTCGCTTGGCATGTTGTGGCACAGGAGGTCAATGGCCTCCCCGTCGTCATCCTCGATCTCGGCCTCCACGGCCATTTCCTGGAACCGGCGCGCGAACTCGCCTGCGTTCTCGCCATCGCGCCTTACCACTGCGCGGAACTTGCGGCGGAGTTCCTGGCGTCGCCCCGGGAGGTCGAAACGCTGTGTGAGCTGGTCACTTGCGACGGCCCAACTCGTTCCCACAGGCATGGTGCGCTCTGCCCAGGATGCGTCCGTGGCGCTGAGGCACAGGGGGAGGAGGCGCTCCCAGTGGTTGTCCGGGTTGAGTGCGTGCGCTTGCAGCGTCCGCTCGAAAGACTTGACGAATTCGCGTACGTTCTTGCCAGATGCGTACGAGGGTAAGCCCCTTGGGACCAGAGAGGGGTTTCCATGCGCTGGGGCAGCTGCAGCACCACCAAGAGGTACCGCACCACCAACGTCCTGGTTCGTGAGGGTAGCGACACGTTGTCGGAGTCGCGCTAGGAGTCGCAGCTTTGCGTCAAGGACGCGCTGCTTGTCCTCGGCTTCCTGGTCGAGTTCCAGGAGGCGTACTTCACCAGCGCGCGTGGCTGGGAGGGTGCTCATTGCAATGGCGAGTGTGTCGATTTCTTCTTGGAGCAACTGCGTCTGCTCCTCGCACGTGGTGAGTAGTTCGGTGGCCTGCTGAAGGGCTTCGTTGGCTTCCATAGCCTCAAGGAAAAAAATGAAGTGTAGGAGTAAGGAGAAGTCCTTGGGCAATAATTTTAGTAGAATG
>JANYER010000131.1 GCA_025359825.1 Granulicella sp. | reverse complement strand
CCGCGATTCAAACCAGTCATACGCAACCCATCCCTACAAACGTCAGACTACACCAGAGCCTATTCGTAAGCTTGATCACCGATACGTCTTCATGCGCCATCTAGTGAGGTAGACACCAACGCGACACACTTTGTTCCATGCCCCGATACAGGCAGGCGTCTAGCGAGTTGCAGTAACCGGACGAAGTTCCTGGGCTCTCTGATCCAGATAGTGAGCAAGGTCCTCATATTGATTCGTCGCAATAAAGTTGACCCCCGCCCCAATCGCTGCCTTCCATCGCAGGATTACCGCCTCGTGCGAGCCAAAGTTATAGGTCATCCCCCAGCCTTGGTCTTCCGCGGGAGCGAACCCATCCAGTGCATAAAACCGCACCCAGAAACCCTCCCCGTGCGCATGATCGACCAGCGCATGGAGCCGCTGATTGTCGGCAGCAGTCCAGTCGCCAGCCCTCGGTTCGCCGCCCTCCTCCACCATGTACCAGGAGCCGTTCCACCACCGCCGGTAGTTCGTCGGCTTCTCGTGGATCAACTCCGCCGCACTGGTACTCACCATCCAATGCACCGACTCCGCCCGGGTCAAACCCTTCGGCGCCTGCGTCGTATGCGCCGAACCGAACAGCCGCAACGTGCCACCCACCGGCACAGCATCGTAGAAGACCTTCTGCTGCTCATCCGCCTCCTCCGTCACTACCAGAATCGGCTTGCGCTCAATCGGCGCCAGCACCGACGCGTCCTTCCCCTTCACCGCAGTCGAAAGCCACTCCTCATGCTGACCCAGCACCTGCCACACCGCCTCCAGCAGCGGTGCCTGGTTGTCTTTGAAGTCGAAGTGCAGCACGATCAGCGGCCACTGGTCGCGTTTGTTCTCTTTCAATATCTTCGCCATCACCGGAGTCACCGTTTTGAAGAAATACTCCTCCAGCGTCGGCTCCGAACCAGTCGGCTTGGGTGTATGCGAAACCACCACCCGCCCCTTACTCGTAGCAGGGTCCACATACCAGGCCAGGTCCTGCTCAATCGAAACCGGGAAGCCAGACTTCAACGCCCGCTGAATCCGGTCATTCCACTTCCCCTCATACGGATAGCAGTTGTGCGCATCCAGAATCGGCTTGTTGTGGTTCAGAAAATCCAGATCCTGGCCACGCGCAAATGAGGAAGAAAAAGCCAGAGACAAGACCGCTAAGACAACTGCCACCGAGAGTGATTTAAGACGCATGGCTGGAGTTCCTTTTCATCATTCATAGAGCGTAATTCTGAGGCCGCGCTATAGAGGCGCAAACTCGACTCAGCTATTGAATCACGTCAGCATCGTTTCAGGATGAACCACACAGAATCCTTCAGCCGGCCAGCTACTTCACGCTCGCCCGCTCCGTATTCGTCCGCGCCCCACTCAGCCCGCTCGAATACTTCGCCACACCCTTATACAGACTCTCCGCCACCCGCTGCCGATAGTCCGGCTGCTGCAACTGGCTTGCATCGCGCGGGTTCGTCACAAACGAAATCTCCGCCAGGATCGAAGGCATATTCGCCCCGATCAGCACCACGAACGGAGCCTTCTTCACGCCGCGATTCTTCAACCCCGCATTGCCGCGCTGTAGACCGCCGTACAAACTCTCTTCTACGTCGCTCGCAAACTCGCGCGACTCCGAAATCTTGTCCTTCAACGCAATCTTCTTCACCAGGTCGCTCAACTGATGGATCGACTGGTCCGACACCGCGTTCTCGCGCGCCGCCGTCTCCAGCGCATCCGGTGCCGATGTAAAGTTCAGGTAGTACGTCTCCACACCACGCGCCGTCGAATCGCTCGACGAGTTCGCATGGATACTCAAAAACAAATCCGCCTGCGCCTTATTCGCAATCGCCGTCCGCGTCTCCAGCGGAATAAACGTATCGTCCGACCGCGTGTACACCACCTCCGCGCCCAGACGGTCATGCAGCAGCTTGCCTACCCGCAGCGCCACATCCAGCACCACGTCCTTCTCTTCAATCCCGTCCACCCCAATCGTCCCCGAGTCGTGCCCGCCATGCCCAGCGTCGATCACGATGCGCCCGATCTTCAACCCCAGTGCCCGCACCAGCGAAGTCTGTCCGTCCGCCGTCGGCACCGCAGCTCGTGCCGGAGCAGAATCCTCCCGCACCGACTTACCTTTCTTGCCCTTCAAACTCTTGCTCGAAACAGCCGTACCCGAACCCGTTCCCACCACTCCGCTCACACCACCCGCAACTCCCAACTCCTTCGGCCCCGTTCCCGGAATCGCGCCAGCCTCAACCTTCCCAGGCTGTGCACTCAAAGCAGCAATCTCCGTCGTACTCGCATTCCTTGTCGAAACCGTATTCGGCACCGGTCGAGCCACTGAGGGCCTCACCACCGTAGCCGCGACCGGCGAAGGAACAATCATCGGAAGAGCCGCCGCAGTCCCGATCGATTCAGCAGGCGCACCCGTCACCTTCGTCCCCGCAACCTGCCCACCATGAATATCAATAATCAACCGGTACGGATTCGGCAGCAGAAACGCCGAGTACTCCGTCACATCATTCACATCCAGCACCACCCGGGTCATATCGTCCGAGAATTGTGCCGCCCGAATCTTCTTCAAGAACCCATCATCCGTAACCGAAAAGCTCTTCCCCGCCAGCTCCCGAGCCAGCTTCGTCCCATGCAGGTCGAAGTAGATGCGATCCGGATTCGGCACCCGCGCTGCCTCAAACGTCACATCGTCGCCCAGATCGATCGCCACCCGCGTATACGTCGGCGTCGACCAATGACGAATTCCTGTCACCTGCGCCATCTTCCCCGGCCGCCGCGCAATCGCACGCCCC
>JANYER010000038.1 GCA_025359825.1 Granulicella sp. | reverse complement strand
TGCGCGAAAAAGGCACAATCACGATGGCGGCAGACGAGCAGATTCCGGACGAACAAAAGCCCGACGGCGAAAAGCCGTCCGAGCAATTGGCTCCGCCGGTCAACGAGAACTTCAAGTGGTACATCATTCACGCCTACTCCGGTTTTGAGCGGAAGGTTCGTGAGTCGCTTGAGAGCCGTATCCGCGCCTTTGGCCTGGAAAATCGTATCGGTCGCATCATGATTCCGACCGAGCCGGTCACCGAACTGCGCAACGGCAAGAAGTACACCATCGAGCGTGTCTTCCTGCCCGGCTATGTTCTAGTCGAGATGGAACTCGATAACGACCTCTGGCACGTCATCAAGAACACCCCGCGCGTCACCGGCTTCCTTGGAACCGGCGACAACCCGGTTGCACTCTCTGAGCAGGAAGTGAGCTCCATCCTCTTCCGTTCCGAGTCCACGACCAACAAGCCTTCGATGAAGGTCAAGTTTGCCAAGGGCGAGCAGGTTCGGATCAACGAAGGCCCCTTCGCCAACTTCACCGGAACCGTCGACGATGTCAACGAGGACCGTCAGACCCTCAAAGTCATGGTGAGCATCTTCGGTCGCTCCACCCCGGTCGAGATCGAATTCTCGAAGGTCGATAAGGTCGAAGAGTAAGTTTCAACCCGCCGAATGCAGCTGTTCTTCTCTGGCAGCGACGGCAGGAAGAGTTTTCAGGAAGTACAAAATCATAAGCAGGCAGGCAAAGCTACACGCCCACCGCTGGAAGCATAAAGAGGATTTACCGCAATGGCACCGAAGAAGATTACTGGATACGTCAAGCTTCAGATTATGGCCGGCAAGGCCACTCCTGCACCGCCCGTCGGCCCTGCCCTCGGTCAGGCACAGGTCAACATCATGGAGTTCTGCAAGCAGTTCAACGAGCGCACCAAGGACCCTGCGATGGCTGGACTCACCATCCCGGTCGTCATCTCGGTGTACGCAGATCGCACCTTCAGCTTCATCACCAAGACCCCTCCTGCTCCCGTCCTTCTGTTGAAGGCCGCTGGCATCGAGAAGGGTTCCGGTACGCCCAACAAGGATAAGAAGGGCAAGGTCACCGAGAAGCAGATCATCGCCATCGCGACCCAGAAGATGCCGGACATGAACGCCGCTACCGTTGAAGCTGCAGCCAAGAGCATTCGCGGAACTGCACGTTCGATGGGCATCGAAGTCGTAGCCTAAGCCTCCGCACTACTGCAAGTCATCTAAGGACAAAGAGCATGGCAGGGATTTATCCAGCCACACTCTTTGTCCTTTTTGCATGCATCTGGTCTCAAAGCCTCTGGCACATGCCGCCCCATACTTTACGAAGCAAATAGTCGTTGTTGCTGTTCCATGACGACTCGCTGCACCGAACGCTTTAACTCGCTGCCTTCTCGCTCCAACAAGTCATACCGGCGGCGCGGAGGGTCGAGTAGCGGTCGGCTTGGTGCCTGCTGCGGCGGAACGATATCCCGCGTAAGCAGAGCATCGTTCGATCGTCGTCCCAGCCCATGCCGCCTGCACGCCGTCTCCACGCGCTCGGCTAATTCCCGGCTGTAGGCCGGCGCTGCAAAGTCCCGATCCGCAAAGCGCCTCGCATAGTCGGCCTCAAGGGTAGGGAAGTGTTCCCGAACGAAACTCAGGTAAGTAGGACGGGAACACGACTTCAAAAAGAGCGGCTGGGCAGACAGAAAACTAGCCCCCACAGCCGCAGCCTGCCGCGCCATCTGGTCGAGCGCATTGGCAGAATCTGTAATTCCGGGCAGCAACGGAGAGTTCAAGATCCCCACCGTCAGCCCCGCCGCCCGGAGCCGCCGCACAGCCTCAAACCGGAGATCCGGCCTCGGGGCACGTGGCTCCAGCAAACGCGCCAACGCAGCATCCGGAGTCGTAATCGTAAGGTGCAGCACCAGGGTGTTTCGTCGCGAAATCTCCTGCAGCAGGTCAATGTCGCGCTCGATCAACTGCGACTTCGTCACCAACCCGATGCGGTGCCCATCTCGCCGCGCAAACACCTCCAGCATCGACCGAGTCACCCGCGCTCGCCGCTCGATCGGCTGGTACGGATCCGTCGCCGTCCCAATGGCAATCTCCTCCTCGGACCGAATTTTCTTCAGCTCCTGCTCTAACAGCCACGCCGCATTCTGCTTGATGAAGATCCTCCGCTCAAACGCCTCCGGGGCCCGCAAGCTGACAACATCCAAACTTGCAGACCCCTTTCCAGCGCCAGGCACAGACCCCACCGCGCCATTTCCATCTCGTTCGCTCTCGATTCCGTCCTCCACCTTCGGAGCGAGAAACTCATGCGTATACCGTGCATAACAGTACTTGCAGCCGAACTCGCACCCCCGGTAAGGATTGATGCTGTACGCCATCCACCGCAGCCGCTTCGAAACAGAACGATTAAGCAGGCTTCGGATCTTCATTGCGCGGAACTCAATCTGATGGCCATCCTCCGCCCACTCCGCCTCAGCCGCCAGCCGGGCGAGGCCGGTCGGTTGAGAGGGAAGGATCGGAAAGAGAGAACCAAGGTCAGCAGTTTGCATTTCGCTTTTTATTCGCTTTCTTGAGGTGACAATAAACCCGCCTGTTCCTCCTGTCAACTGTGAATTTCGTACACCCTTTGATCTTCTGATCTTCTAATCTCTGCTTCGGAAGTTGCGGAAACCCTCTGGAATTCAATTCCTCCTTGGGCCAAAGCGATATTCATGCGATCCAGACCGCAAGTAAGGTATAGAGACAGAGAGAACGGTTGACGTACAGCCGATCTTCCTGCATACTCGTAAGAGTGCCTAAGCTCCCAAAAGCTAGGCCAGTCTCATTACCACGGCCGAACGGCTCATCCAGCCAGCAGTTGAGTAACAGCAATTCAGGATGGGTTCAGCGCTAAACCGCGCTGCCAGGTTCGAGCGGTGGAAGACAAGGATACCGATGCGTAAGATTTCCAAGAACCTGACAAAAGCGCGCGCGCTCGTTGAGCCCCGCCCCTATGTTCTCGCGGATGCAGTTCCGCTCCTCCAGAAGGCCAAGTACGCCAAGTTTGACGAGACCGTTGACCTGACCATGCGTCTCGGTGTTGACCCGCGCCACGCTGACCAGATGGTTCGCGGCACGGTCGTCCTGCCCCACGGCCTCGGCAAGACCAAGATCGTAGCCGTCATCGCCTCGGGCGATAAGATCAAGGACGCGGAAGCGGCCGGCGCTGAGTTCTTCGGTGGCGAAGAGCTGGTCGAGAAGATCCAGAAAGAAAACTGGACTGCCTTCGATGCCCTTATTGCGACCCCCGACATGATGCGTTCGGTCGGTCGTCTCGGTAAGGTTCTCGGACCCAAGGGCCTGATGCCTAACCCGAAGACCGGCACTGTAACCACCGATGTTGCCTCGGCGATCAAAGAGATCAAAGCTGGTAAGGTGGAATTCCGCACCGACAAGACGGCTCTCGTGCACGTCCCGGTTGGTAAGCTCTCCTTTGACCCTCAGAAGCTGATCGACAACGCCATGACGGTCATCACCTCCGTCGTCAAGGCGAAGCCGTCCGCCGCCAAAGGTAAGTACATCAAGGGTGTCACGCTCAGCTCCACCATGGGCCCTGGCATTCAGCTTGACTTCGCCGCTGCTGAGGCAGCCGGTAAGGCCAGCTAACCCTTTCGATATTGCACTCTCCCGCGTTTCTGCGGAACAACATTCAGGCCGGCCAGTATGGTGTCGGCAGCTAAAGGCTAAAACGTTATGCCATTGACCAGAGTAAAAAAGACGGAGAAGATCAGCCAGCTCGCCGCTGAGCTTGAACACTCCACATCCGCTATCGTCGGCACCTTTGTCGGCCTCACTGCCTCCAAGGACTTTGAGCTTCGCAAGGCCGTTCGCGGCGCCGGCGGTAGCTACCACGTCGTCAAGAACAAGCTCGCCGCCAAGGCCAGCGAAGGCACCAAGGTTGAAGCCGCTCTCAAGGGCCTTAAGGGTGTTTCGTCGGTTGCTTACACCTCCGGCGATCCTGTTGCGCTCGCCAAGGCCCTCTCCACCTGGGTTAAAGACAACGCAGAGTTCACCTTCAAGCTCGGCATTGTGGATGGCAAAGTCATCACCGTGCAGGAGATCGCTGAACTGGCTAGCATGCCTGGCAAGGAAGAGCTCTTCTCGAAGCTCCTCTTCCTCATTCAGTCTCCGGCACAGCGCCTGGCGACCGTCATCAACGCAACTGGCCGCGACCTCGCAGTCGTCATCAACCAAGGCGTCGAGAAGGGCAAGTTCGCTGGTTCCGCTGCTGCTCCGGTAGCAGAGGCACCAGCAGCTGAAGCGCCTGCAGTAGAAGCTGCTCCGGCCGCTGAAGCAGAGCTCGTCGCTGAAGCGCATGCAGTCGAGGCTCCGGCCGCG
>JANYER010000018.1 GCA_025359825.1 Granulicella sp. | reverse complement strand
TGCGGCCGTATCAGGCAGAGGCGAAGGTGGTACGGGTACGGTTCCTGCTACCGGCGGACCTGCAGCCGGGGACAATGCGTGTTGTGGTGAGCGATGGGGCTACGGTGGACCGATTGCTGGCGGCACCGGGGCCGCAGCGGGCGGTGGGGTTGGCGGATACGGTGGCGCAGCTGAACCGGAGCCATGCGAACGATGCGTTGTACGTCACGTTGCTGGATAAGGCGGCGCAGGTGGTGCTGGAGTCCGGGGCGATGGGTGGTGTGCCGCTCTCGATGGCGAATGTGCTGGGGCCGCTGAAGGACGCTCAGCGGATGCAGTTGACCGGGGAGAGCGTGGTGGAGGCTGGATCGGCCGCTGCGGACTACACGGTGAGTGGAGCACAGGTGCTGACGGTGACTGTCCGATAAGCGTAGGATCGCGAGGCCGCTAAACGCACGTCACAGGCTGGCAAATGGAGTTATGCAGGGGACGTTGTTGTAGCATCGAGCTACTAGTCAAATGCAGCATCGCGCGATAGAGCCGTTTGTAAACGCGCAGTAAAGGGACAGTTTCCGATGAGTGAGATACATGGTCTGGCAGCGCACGCTGCCGGTGCACAGTTGCTGGCATACAAGTACGAGCCGGGTGAGATTAAAGCAGATGAGGTCGAGGTAAAGATCTCGCATTGTGGGGTGTGCCATAGCGACGTGCATCTGATCGACAACGATTGGGGTATCAGCAAGTACCCGTTCATTCCGGGTCATGAGATTGTGGGTAGCGTGGTGGCAGTGGGGTCTGAGGTGAAGGACCGCAAGGTGGGCGAACGGGTTGGGATTGGCTGGCAGTCGAACAGCTGCGGAATCTGCGAGTGGTGCCGTCAGGGGGACGAGCATCTGTGTGCGAAGGCACAGCCCACCTGCGTCGGCCGGAACGGTGGCTATGCGGACCGCATCCGGGTGAACTCGCGGTTTGCGATTCCGGTGCCGAAGGTGCTGGAGAGTGAGAATGTGGCTCCGCTGCTGTGTGGCGGCATTACTGTCTATAGTCCGCTGCGGAACCATGGGGTTCGGCCTTCGTCGCGGGTGGGTGTGATTGGGATCGGCGGCCTGGGGCATATCGGCTTGCAGTTTGCCAAGGCATTTGGTGCCGAGGTGACGGCGTTCTCAACCTCGAAGGACAAGGAAGCTGAGGCGAAGTCGCTTGGCGCGCACCATTTTGTGAATACGCGGGATACCGGGGCTTTGAAGAAGGTGGCGGGGTCGTTCGACTTCCTGCTGAGTACGGTGAGTGCGGATCAGGACTGGCAGGGGTATGTGAATGCTCTACGGCCTAAGGGGACTTTGTGCGTCGTTGGCGTTCCGCCATCGGCGATTGCGCTGCAAGCGTTCCCGCTGATCGGCGGGCAGCGCGCGGTGGCAGGTAGCCCGACGGGAAGCCCGCGCGACCTGCACGAGATGCTGGATGTTGCGGCTCGGCATGGCGTAAAGGCGATTACCGAGAAGTTCGCCATGGCCAAGGCGAACGATGCTGTGGCGAAGGTGAAGAAGAACCAGGTTCGGTATCGCGCTGTGTTGGCGAACTAAGCTTCGGTTTGATGGTGGTTTTGAGAATGGGTAGGAGCGTCGGCTCCTGCCCATTTTTCTGCCTGAAGCTATGTGAAGAGGTAACTCCCCTCCCCCCTTTTAGTGCAAAGTCTTCCATCCATGCGAGTTAGGGGTGGACTTCCGACTTTAGGGTGGGCTGTCGGATGGGCGAAGGTGAGTCTTGTATGAGGAGAGGGGTCATTCTTTTGTTTAGGAGGGATTGCTTTAGACTCAAGGCACGATGATGCGGACGATGCGACGGATTGGTGTGACGGGTTGGGTGATGGCGGCTGGTCTGGCGTCGGGTGCGGCGGTTGGAGTGGCCGGAGCGCAGGGGACGAAGCTGTGGACGGTGGAGCGGTACGAGGAGCTGTCGAAAGGCTCGGCGGACGGGGTGGCGATTCGTAGCGACGGGGTGCTGGAGGCTGGGCCGGCGACTTCCCTGCTGTATACGACGGGCGGAAGCTATGTGTGGTCTCTGGCGGCGGATTCGGCTGGGGCGGCCTTTGTGGGAACGGGCGGGAGCGTGGCGGGTTCGGCGACTGTGATGCGGGTGGGTTTGGACGGGAAGGCTGTAAAGGTCTTTGAAGGTAAAGAGTTGGGAGTGCAGGGGTTGAAGGTGCTGGCGGATGGTGCACTGGTGGTGGCGACCTCTCCGGATGGGAAGGTGTATTGGGTACCGGGCGGGACAGCGGTGAAAGCGGGGAGCGGGGCGGCAGTGGTGTTCGACCCGGCCGAGACAACGGAGAAGCCGAAGTACATCTGGGACGTTGCAGTGATTGGGGACAGTTTGTATGTGGCTACGGGTGCTCCGGCGGCGGTGTACCGAGTGGGTATTGCAGGCGTGGCGAAGGGTTCGGTGGGTAAGGCGGCTTTGCTATTCAAGACGGCGGACCAGCATATCCGGTGCCTGCTGGCGGGGCCGGATGGGACGCTTTGGGCGGGGAGCGATGGGCAGGGTGTGATCTACAAGATTTCTGCTGCGGTGGCGGGTGCCAAGCCGTTTGCGGTGTATGCCGCTGGGCGCAAGGAGATTACCTCGCTGGCGATAGACGCGGCGGGGACGGTGTACGCGGCCGGGGTGGGGAGCAAGGGGCCGGGGATGCTGCCTCCGTTGCCGGTGACGGGCAATGTAGGGGTAACGATTACGTTCTCGCAGCCGGGGTCGGCTTCTGCGGCGGGAACGAATACGCTGGTGCCGGAGGGTTCGGAGATCTACCGGATCGCGGCGGATGGCGCTCCCAGCAAGGTGCTTACCCTGAAGGATGATGTGGTCTATGGACTGGCGTACCGAAATGGTGCGCTGCTGGCGGCTACCGGGAACCGGGGCAAGGTATACCGGATCGACACCGGCGTTGCAGGACGGTTTACGGATCTGGCACACCTGGAGGCTTCGCAGGGGATGGTGTTCGCGGCGGTGCCGGGTGGGGTGCTGGTGGGGACGAGCAATAGCGGTAAGGTCTTCAAGCTGGGAGACGGCGAAGCGAAGGACGCGACCTATACGAGCGAGGTGTTCGATGCACAGGGCTTCTCGCAATGGGGACGGGCGGAGGTGCGGCCGGCTGGGCTGAAGGGTAGCACACTGCTGGTGCGGAGCGGGAATGTTCCGAGTGCGCTGATGGGTTGGAGTGAGTGGATGCCGGTTAGCGGCGAGGGCGCGATCTCAGTTCCGGCGGCTCGCTATGTGCAGTGGAAGGCGGTGCTGAAGGCTGGCGCTGAGGTGGACCGGGTGGGACTGAACTATCTGCCTAAGAATGCTGCTCCGGTGATCGACGAGATTGTGGTACAGGCTGGGGCGAGGATGCCTGCTGGAGGTGGGGTGCCGCCGAGTTCGACGGTGCAGGTGGCGTTTCCGGCGGCGGCGAGTGGTGTGCCGCTCTCGTTTGGGGGCGATCCGGGCACGGCTCCTCTGACGGCGCAGAAGGATAAGACTGCGGTAACCGTTCGCTGGCTGGCGCATGATGACAACGGCGACGATTTGATGTTTTCGGTGTGGTATCGCGGGGTGGGCGAGGCGAACTGGCGGCTGCTGAAAGACAAGATCAGCGATAGGTTTTATAGCTTCGACTCGGCTCTGCTGCCGGATGGAGCGTATGCGATGAAGGTGGTGGCGAGTGATGCTCCGGTGCATACGGATGCGGATTCGCTGACGGCGGAGCGGGTGAGCGGGGAGTTTGTGGTGGATACGACTCCGCCGGTGCCGGGGACGCTGTTGGCAGAGATGCAGGTGCCGGGCAAGGCTGCTTCCCTGCCCCAGACTGCGCCACAGATACGGGTTCGGTTCGAGGCGAAGGATGCGGTGTCGCCGATTGGTCATGCCGAGTACAGCGTGGATGCGGGGCCGTGGCAGTATGTGGAACCCGTGGGTAAGGTGTCGGACTCGCTGGTGGAGCGGTATGACTTTCTGGCGACTGTTCCGAATGCAACTGCTCCGGTTACAGATGCGAAGGAGCATGTGGTGGCGATGCGGGTGTATGACCGCTTTGAGAACGTGGTGACGGTGAAGGCCGTGGTGAAGTGAAAAGGAATAATTCATGACCATGAAAGAAATCGAATTCCGAACGCCAAATGGCCTACACGACGCATACTTGCTGGGGATTTCAACTGACTACAACAAACGAACACTGCGCCTGGATATCGACTGGTTAGTGGCTCCTACCAGCAAAAAATATGAAGAGCGAAATGGGTATCAATTTGGATCACTGTTCGTCAGTGGTCTTCGGTATTACGTTGTGGAGGCGCCAGTATTGGGTAACGGGGAATCTCCAGATCAAATTAACGGATTTGAGACCGATGTAGATGCTATTGAACGATGCAAATTGCCGGACGTAGAGGAAGGCATTTTTCGTCACTCGATCTATCTTGGATATTGGGAATCATTTATTCACTTTGCAGGATCATCCGCAGAGGTTCATCCTTCGAATCTACTTGTACGGGATATGGAAGCGTAGCCGATGCGATTCGAACTGTTTATTGCGATGCGGTATCTGCGAGCGAAGCGGCGGCAGGCGGTGGTGGGGGTAATTACTGCTATCTCCGTGATTGGCGTGGCTGCGGGTGTTGCTTCGTTGATTGTCGCTTTGGCGATTACGAATGGGATGCGGCGCGACTTGCAGGAGCGGCTGGTGGGGTCGACCGCGCATGTGAGCCTGATGCGGGTGGCGGGAGATGGGATTCGCGACTGGCGGCCGCTGCTGGCGCGGATGCGGCAGGTTCCGCATGTGACGGCGGTGGCTCCGGGGCTGTATGGGCAGGTACTGATCTCGCGTGGCGCGCGGAGTGGTGGTGCGCTGATTGAAGGCGTGATTCCAAAGGATGAGAAGACGGTGGGGGACTTGCTGCAGGGGATGGTGGCGGGGACGGCGGATGGGTTGGAGCCGCTGCCGCCGGTAAGTGCTGCTCCGACGGTAACAACTCCTGAGTCGCAGACGACGCGTAAGCCTGGGGGGCGCCAGCGGGCGGAGGAGCAGCAGGTCAGCGAGCTTGGGGATGTGGCGGTGCATGACGATACGGCTGCGGTGGCGGAGGCGAACCGGCAGGCGGCGCGGGTGATGGCGATTGTGAATGCGGTGCCGCCGATTGCGATTGGCAAAGACCTGGCGGAGACGCTGGGGGCGCAGGTAGGCGATACGCTGCTGGTGACGAGTCCGCAGGGTGAGCTGACGCCGATGGGGCTGGTGCCGAAGTATCAGCGGTTCCAGTTGCAGGGGATCTTCAAGTCGGGGTTCTATCAGTATGACTCGAGCTATGCGTTTCTCCGACTGGCGGATGCGCAGCGGCTGTTCAACGAGCCGGATTTGATTTCAGTCATGAGTTTTAAAGTGGATGACTTGTACCACGCGGATCGGATCGGTCGAGAGATTGAGGCGGCGGCAGGTAAAAGCTTTCAGACGACGAACTGGATGGAGCAGAATCGCGAGCTGTTTCGCGCGTTGAAGCTGGAGCAGATTGTGACATTCATCGTGCTGGCGCTGATTGTGTGTGTGGCGGCGCTGAATATCCTGATCGCACTGACCATGATGGTGATGGAGAAGACGCGCGACATTGCCGTGCTGATGAGCTTTGGCGTGACGGCGGCGCAGGTGCGGAGAGTGTTTCTGCTGCAGGGTCTGCTGATTTCATTGATTGGGACGGTGCTGGGAATGATCGTTGGGTATGGTGCGAGCTGGGCGGGTGGGCACTATCGCTTCCCGCTGGATGCTGCGGTGTACTCGATCGACTATCTGCCGTTTGCGCCGAAGTTGGTAGATGCTTTGATTGTTGGGGCAGTGAGCTTGGGAGTGAGCCTGGTGGCTACGCTTTATCCAAGTGGGAGTGCGGCGAAGGTTTTACCTGCGGAGGCTTTGCGGTATGAGTAAGACTTGGCTTTTTCCTATCGTGATCATGGGTTCGGCTATCTGCTATGCACAGGGACCGAATGATGGTTTTGTGATGGATAGCGAAGCAACTCGTCACTTGCTCACACATGCCGATCCCCTCTATCCGCCGATTGCGAAAGCTGCTCATGTCCAGGGCAGTGTTCTGCTACACGTTGACGTTGATATACATGGCCAGATAACGAAGGTAGAAGCTATTGGCGGCCCTGCGATGTTGAAGGCGGCGGCGGTCGATGCAGTCAAGCAGTGGACGTACACACCATTTGAGGTGGATGGCAAGGTTTCGGCTGTTCGTGTGGTGGTTGTAGTCCCCTTCTCACTTGGGATTCCGACGGAGACTGAGAAGAGCGATCAAGCCATTGGACAGGCTTACTTTCCAAAGTCCGACGAGTGCCGAAGAGCCAGCGCCTTAGGCAAATGGGACGACAGCGTGAAGCTCTGCGGAGAGGCAGTTGTCATAGCAGATCGATTCCCGGATCCAAAGAGTCGGTCGAATGAGATTCGTGGAGCGCACCAGAGCTTAGCCATGGCTTTATTTTTCTCCGGCAAGCTTCAAGAATCCTTGAAGGAAGCAAATGAGGCCGTTGTGCTAGCCCAATCGTCCTTGACGGCAAAGAATGCGGAGTATGCGAGTGTCTACTTTTCGCGGGGTATGGCGGAACACGCACTAAAGATGCCTGCTGAGGCTGGTCGCGACTACTCTGTAGCGGAAGACTCCTATCGACAATCTATTGTGCAATTGCCGGACATGACCAAGCAGTACGGATTTTCGCTTGGCCGTGTTCTGGCGTTTCACTCGATACTGGAAGAACAGTTGGGCCATTTAGAAACAAGTAAGAAGTTGCGTGACGAAGCACTGCAGCTTGAACCTCATTCTATGGATGCTTTTGGGAGAGCAAAGTGAACGAAGCGAGATTGAAATACGCCCAGTTGGCGCCCGAGGGGTTCGAGAAGATGCGGGCGCTGGAGCACTATCTGAATACGGGGAGTGGGTTGGCTGCTCCGCTGATGGAGCTGGTGCGGCTGCGGGTTTCGTTGATGAACGGGTGTGAGTACTGCATCCATATCCATACTGCGGAGTTGAAGAAGCATAATGAGACGGCAGAGCGGATTGCTGCGGTGGCGGAGTGGAGGGCGTCGGGCGTGTACACGCAGCAGGAGCGGGCGGCGCTGGGGTGGGCGGAGGCGGTGACGAATATCCAGGATGGTCATTCGCCGGATGCGGTGTACGACGAGGTGCGGGCGCACTTTGGTGAGGCGGAGACAGTGAATCTGACGCTGGTGATTACGACGATTAATGCCTGGAACCGGCTGGCGATCTCGTTGGGTTCGTATGCGGGGCGGGGGTAGTGATGGCGGAGTTGCAGGATGGCGCGGGTGCGAATGAGTTTCGGCTGGAGCCGTTTCCCGATGCGAGTG
>JANYER010000459.1 GCA_025359825.1 Granulicella sp. | reverse complement strand
ATTCCAGCCGGCCCAGATGAAACCGAGCGTGCCGGGGATCGCGATCAACGGGCCGAGGCCGGAGCCGGTCGAGACCGCTTGCAGCAGCGGACGGCCGAACAGCGACATCAAGGTCACGAGGAATGCGCTGCCGCCGATGCTCATCAAGGTCGACAGCAGGCCGATCATGACGGCGCAGACCTCGACGATCGGATTCTTCGGCAGGTCATCGCCCAGACGCCAGTCGTCGCGGCCCAACGCCATCCGGCCGGCGATCAGGAAGCCTGCACCGTAGGCGATCTGGAAGAAGATGAGGACGTTGCCGAAGTTATTGTCGAAGACGGGCTGATGGAACTTGTCGGCGAGGGCGTTCCAGCCCATGAAGTCCACGTTATGGAGCATCGGCTCGACGAGGCCGAAGACGTTGCGGTCCATGTAATTGATGGTGGTCGCGAGGAAGAGCAGGAAGCAGACGAACCAGCGGACGTTGGAGTTTTCCGGGGCAGAGGTGAAGCCGGGGCCGGAAGCAGGAACGGTGTTTGTAGCCATGAGGTCAGGATACTCCGGCGGCGATGTTGGTCTGACCATTTTTCGCGCGCTGCTGCATTTCTAGATAGAGCTGATTGGACTGAGTGTCGACGAGGATGAGGATAGCCGCTGGCAGGTGGAGGGTGTCAAGCAGATTGCTGGATAGGTGGGGCGCGAGAGGTACTGGCGGAGGTGTTCCTACCAGTCCCTTGATCGGGTGAGAGCGGGTTAGCGGGTGGCGGTTTGGGTGGTGGTGGTGAGAACCAGAACGGTGGCTATGGGGTTCAGCGGGGTGGCGGGTAGCTGGATGTCTACTGCTGTGCCGGAGTTGGTGACCTTGAGCGGCTTATGGGCGGGATCGGCGAGGAGGTAGGCGCCGGTGATTCCGCGGGGCGAGTTGGTGAGGTGGAAGACGCCTTTGGGCCAGTTGAAGATTTCTACGTAGATTTTGTCGAGGGCGGTGGTGGAGCGCCAGTTCCAGGTAGGGATGAATTTGGGTTTGCCAGCTTTATCCTTTTCGGTGTCGGAGAAGCTGCCTGCTTCGGCGCCGAAGAGGGTGGGTTTCGTGCCGTAGATGGCTTCACCGTTGACGGTCAGCCATTTGCCCATCTGGCGGAGGCGCTCGATCTCGGGGGCGGGGACGTTGCCCTTGGAGTCGGGGCCGATGTTGAGCAGGTAGTTGCCGCCCTTGCTGGCGATGTCGATGAGGTTGCGGAGGAGGACTTCTGTGGATTTGAAGTTGGTATCGAACGACTTGAAGCCCCAGGTATCGTTCATGGTCATGCAGGACTCCCAGTCGCGGCCGGGATAGCCTTGCGGGGGGATGAACTGCTCGGGGGTCTCGGTGTCGCCCTTGAAGGTGCCGCCAAGACGGTTGTTCCAGATGAGATTGGGGTAGTGGTTGAGGAGCTTGACGACCTCGGCGGAGCGCTCGGGGGTCATGGTCTTCATGGGGGTGTCGAACCAGACGACTACGGGGTAGTCTTTGTAGTTTTCGAGGAGCTCCTGGATCTGGGGGATGGACTTGGTCTTGAGGTATTCGTCGAAGCTGCCGTCCTGTGCGGCGTCCCAATGGCCGGTGTCTTTATTGTGGTCGGCGCGGACGGCTGCGGAGCCACCGGGAGCGGTCCAATCCTGGGACTGGGAGTAGTAGAAGCCGAGCTTGACGCCTTGTTTGCGGCATTCTTCAGCAAGCTCTTTGAGGGGGTCGCGTTTGAAGGGGGTGGCGGAGACGATGTTGAAGTCGTTGACTTTGGAGTTGAACATGGCGAAGCCGTCGTGATGCTTGGCGGTGATGACGATGTACTTCATGCCGGCGGCTTTGGCGAGGGCGACGATGTCGTGGGCGGAGAAGGCGGTGGGGTTGAAGTCTTTGGCGAAGGCCTTGTAGTCGGCGACGGGGATAGAGAGGTCGTTCATGATCCACTCGCCGATGTGGTCGGTGCGCTTGCCGTGCCACTCGCCGGCGGGGATGGAGTAGAGGCCCCAGTGGATGAACATGCCGAAGCGGGCTTCGCGCCACCACTGCATGCGGGCGTCGCGCTGGGCGGCGGTCTCGCTGTCCTGGATGGCGGGGATGGGATGGGTGGTGGGGGTGGTGTCGGCCTTGGAGCCTTCGAGCTGGGCGTAGCTGAGGGAGCTGGTGGTGAAGAGGAGGGCGGCGGCGAGGGTGAGGCGGGATCGGTTCAAGGGGATTCCTCGTGTTGGGTTGGTCGCGTGTGAATTGTAAGGGAGGAGAGGGTGGATGGTCACCTGGTTTTGTTTTTATTTGTGAAATGTATTTTTTGCTGGAGGATGCAGGGACGGGAGCGG
>JANYER010000446.1 GCA_025359825.1 Granulicella sp. | reverse complement strand
CGGGCTGCCGGATACGCTGGAGTACATTGTGCGGGGGGACAAGGACTGGAGTGCGGGACCGGTGAGTGGGAACTGGTTTCCGGATGCGTTTATGGGGTCGATGGGAAGCCTGCAGGCTTATGTGGCGGGCGAGGCGCCTACGTTGCCGACCAGTGTGGAGGATGCGATCCAGACGATGAGGACGGTGGAGGCGGCTTATCTTTCCAGCGCTCAGGGTGGGGTGGCTTTGCCGGGGGAGTAGTACCCCCCCCCCCCTTATATTGCGCAAAGTCTTCGAAACAGGTGAGTTAGGCTTGGACTTCGATTTCTACTGACGCAAGGACGGGGTCTGCGGAGGTGGGATTTGTCAAGTGCTAGAGGACGGGTTTGGTGTCGGTGAGGGTGGGGGCTGGGGAGTGCTTTAAGGCGGCGGTGGAGTGCTCGTGCGCCTGGCGGGAGAGTTCGTGGGCGGTGAGGTGGTCGTTCTTGGTGTGGGAGGCGGCGGCTGCGAGGTGAGCGTGGGCTGCTTGATTGTGGAGTTCTGCTGCTCTTTGATGGTCGTTGGTGTCCATGGTGTTCTCCTGGGTTCTTGTGGTTGGATGCCGGATGGGCTGGATTGGGTAGCGGCGATGGTTGGATTGAGGGCTTGGTGATTTAGTTTGTTCCGTGAGTTTAGATGAGTGTGCATCTGAAACCCATCCACGCGATGAAACTGTGTGAACGGGGCACCCGAGTTTGTTGGGGTTGATGAATGTCGGAGCGAGCAGAGAGTACCTGGGGCTGAAGCCCGCTTTGGTGGTGGGTTCTATTCCTAGTGCTAAAGCCCTAGGCTTCCACCGATTCGCGCTTCGCACGAAGTGATTGAGCGCTCGTTGTTTAAAAGATGGGAAAACGGTCGTGCTTTGCACGATACCCCACCCTATTGCGATGAAGCTGCAAAAGGGTGGGGGCACCCGAGCTTGTGGTGGTTCACTTTTTTGTTAACGGCCCATCCAGCCGCCGTCTACGGTGAGGATGGTTCCGGTGACGTAGTTGCTGGCAGGGGAGCTGAGGTAGAGGGCCGCTCCGGCGAGGTCTTCGGGTGCTCCCCAACGGCCGGCGGGGATGCGTTCGAGGATCTGGCGGTTGCGGGTCTCGTCGGCCTGGAGGGCTTCGGTGTTGGTGGTGGCGAAGTAGCCTGGGGCGATGGCGTTGACCTGGATGCCCTTGGGGGCCCACTCGTTGGCGAGGGCCTTGGTGAGCTGGGCTACGCCGCCTTTGCTGGCGGTGTAGGCGGGGACGCGGATACCGCCCTGGAAGCTGAGCAAGGAGGCGATGTTGACGATCTTTCCACTAGATTGCCCTTCGGGGCCGGGTGCGCCGCGGGAGATTATGTCGCGGGCGGCTAGCTGGGAGAGCTGGAAGACGCTGGTGAGGTTGACCTGCAGGACCTGCTGCCAGTCTTCGAGGGAGACCTCAGTGGCTTCGTTGCGGAGGATGGTGCCAGCGTTGTTGATGAGAATGTCGACACGGCCTAGTTTGGCTTTGACTTCGGCGAAGAGCTTTTCTGCGCCGGTGGTGCTGGAGAGGTCGGACTGGAAGGCAACGGCCTTGGCGTTGGAATCTGAGGCGTTGATGGCTGCGGCGGTGTCGTCGGCGGGGCGTCGGTTGCCGTGGACGGCGACGGTGGCTCCGGCCTGGGCGAGAGCGGTGGCAATGGCTGCTCCGAGGCCGCTGGCTGCGCCGGTGATGAGAGCTACTTTGTTGTCGAGCCGGAAGAGATCGAGGGAGGTGGACATGAGGACGAGTTTAGCGGGTGAGGGGGGGTGGGGCAAAGGCTTGGCGGTGGGGGTAGCGGCGGAAACTCATGTCTCAAATGCGAGACATGCGCTCCCGGATTCGCTTGGTGAATGCTTACTCCCGGTGTTTCTGTTGTGAGGCTGATGCATGGGATGTGCTGCGGCGGGACAGTAGGTCTCTTCGCTTCGGTCGAGATGACAGGTTGGGCAGAGAAGAAGAGTAACGCCGCGCTGTAAGAGAAGACGCAGGTTCCCTGTGGGAATGACAAACAAAAGGACAAGGTCGACAGGGTGTAGCGGCTAGGACCTAGAGGAGCCTGTGCTGGAAATGAGGAAGAAGGTAACGCTGGTTTCAGTGCTGCGTTTGTGGGGGGTGCCGCGCGGGATCATGAGCATGTCTCCCTTGTGGAGGGTTATTGTTTTAGCACCCTGCGAAGCCGGGGCGAGCCACTCACCGGGCCGGGTGCTGTGAGGGCTTTGCGGTGTTCCGCCTATATCGTAGACGGTTGTGCCGTCTGTGATCTGTACGATGTGGTCGCGGCCTTCGTGGTATTCGAAATCTTTTGCTGCCTTCTTCTGCTCGGTGGTGAGCACGATGGTCAAGGGTAGTGTTTTCGACGCATACAGATTGTCATTGCCGGGGTTGGCTTGCAGCTTTGTGGTTGCGTCTGAGAGCGACTGAGCTAAAAAGAGCTGGAATGATTCGGGCGACGCAGCCAGAGCTTCGGCACGTAGGAGATTCTCTGAAAG
>JANYER010000429.1 GCA_025359825.1 Granulicella sp. | reverse complement strand
GAAGGTGTCCGCGTCTTCGCCGTCTCCATCGTCGTCGGCATCGCCATCGGCACCGGAGACGTCCTCTCCATCGCCATCATCTCTCTCCTCACCCTGCTCTATACCTTTGAAGGAGGCATGGCCGCAGTTGTCTGGACGGACGTCGTCCAGATGGCCATCTACATCGGCGGAACCTTCGTCGCGCTCGTCACCCTCGGCTCCCACGTCCCCGGCGGCTGGACCGAGATCCACCGGGTCGCCTCCGCTGCCGGAAAGTTCCACATGCTCAACTTCACCTTCGACCTCACCACCAGCTACACCTTTTGGGCCGGAGTCCTCGGCGGAACCTTCCTCACCATGGCCTCCCACGGAACCGACCAGCTCATGGTCCAGCGTCTGCTCGCCGCCCGCAACCTGCGCGAGTCCCGGCTGGCACTTCTCTCCTCAGGCGTCGTCATCTTCCTGCAGTTCGCCTTCTTCCTGCTGATCGGCGTCGGCCTCTATGTCTTCTATGGCCAGCACCCGGTCGTCTTCTCCGGAACAGACCGCATCTTCCCCACCTTCATCGTCCACGAGATGCCCATCGGCATCGCCGGATTGCTGGTCGCCGCCATCCTCGCCGCCGCCATGTCCAACCTCTCCGCCGCACTCAACTCCCTCTCCTCCACCACCGTGGTCGACTTCTACATGCGCCTGCGCCCCGCTGCGGACTCCCGCGAACGCAACCTCATCGCCAAGTCCTCCACCGTCCTCTGGGCCGTCGTCCTCTTCGCCATCGCCGTCGCTACCGTCTCCGTCGGAGGCAAAGGCCACGTCGTAGAGATCGCTCTCTCCATCGCCAGCGTCGCCTACGGCTGCCTCCTCGGAGTCTTCCTCCTCGGCACCCTCACCAAGTACGCCACACAGACCGGCGCCAGCATCGGCATGATCTGCGGCTTCACACTTAACGTAGCCCTCTGGCAGTTTCCAGGTAGAGTTCTGTGGCACTTCGTATTACTAGACAATAAGGGTCGCAACCTAAGCCGCATGCCGGACATCGCCATCCCCCACGTCGCCTTCACCTGGTACGTTCTCATCGGAGCCATCGTGACCTTCGTCATCGGATCTATCGCAAGCCTCATCTTCAGCAAGCAGTCCACACACAAGGCGATTGCCGCAGCTCTCATCTTTTGCCTGACCCTCACTCCATACGCGCTACCACAAAATCGGGTGCCCCATCTTCGCGACAGCTTCATCGTTGCTAAGGTGGGCATCGGCGAAGCCGACCCTTCCACCGAGGCCGCCCAGACACAAGCATCCGCGCAGACCCCAGACTTCTCCCCCATCAACACCCTCCTCAACGACGCAGTAGCCGCCCACCGGCTCCCTGGAGCAGTCGTCCTCGTCGGCCACAACAACAAAGTCGTCTTCGAGCACGCCTACGGCAACCGCAAGCTCGCCGGAGAACCCGGCCTCGACGGCCAACCCTCCGCCGCTGAACCCATGACCGAAGACACCATCTTCGACATGGCCTCCCTCACCAAGTGCCTCGCCACCGCCACCGCCATCATGCAGCTCTACGAGGCCGGCAAGCTCCAGTTCGACGACCCCGTCATCAAGTACCTACCCGACTTCGCCGCCAACGGCAAAGAAAAGGTCACCATCCGCCAACTCCTCACCCACTACTCCGGCCTGCCCGAAGACGTCTCCCTCAAAGACCCCTGGGGCCTCATCGCGCCCGACAAAGCCGAAGGCATCCGCCGCGCCATGAACGCCACCCTCTACGGCCCCCCCAGCATCAGCTTCAAATACTCCGACATCAACTTCATCACCCTCGGAGCGATAGTCGAAAAGCTCAGCGGCCAATCCGAGGACGAGTACGTTCAACAACACATCTTCGCCCCGCTGAAAATGGCACACACACGTTATCTACCCTTTGCCAAAGTCTGCGACCAGTCTAAAAAGGTAGGAGCTGCGGTTGTATATGATCGCGAAGGTCCGATGGCGAATATGTGTCCTCCTGGCACTTGGCCAGGAGCAGTTATTTCTAACACTGCCCCCACCGCCCACGACGACGAGTCCAAAGCCGACCCATCCCTCAACCCCAACTTCGATCACCTACTCCGCGGCACCGTCCACGACCCCACCACCCGCCGCATGGGGGGAGTAGCTGGCCACGCCGGAGTCTTCTCCACCGCGCACGACGTCAGCCTCTATGCCCAGGCCCTGCTCGATAAACTCACCCGCAACACCGGTCCCTTCCCGCTTAAACAATCCACACTCAAGCTCATGACCCAACCCGAGCAGCCCGCCACCGCCTCCGTCAAAGCCACCGTCTTCACCCAGGACGGCAAGCCCACCCAAGGCCTCCCCATCCGCGGCTTCGGCTGGGACATCAACACCGCCTTCTCCCGCCCTCGCGGTGAGATCTTCCCCACCACCCAACTCGACGGAACCCCACTCCCCGGCATCGCCCCCAGCTTCGGCCACACCGGCTTCACCGGCACCACCCTCTGGATGGACCCCACCAGCAACACCTACGTCATTCTCCTCTCCAACGCCATCCATCCCCGCGGCAACCCACCCATCTCTCCCCTGCGCGGACTAGTCGCCACCGCCGCCG
Source organism: Granulicella sp. (assembly GCA_025359825.1). Taxonomy (GTDB): domain Bacteria; phylum Acidobacteriota; class Terriglobia; order Terriglobales; family Acidobacteriaceae; genus Edaphobacter. The sequence goes on along the minus strand of JANYER010000429.1, from coordinate 717 downwards.
CAAAAGCCCTCGGCCTCAGCTTTACCTTGCCGACCCCAGCATCCGCGAAGCAATGCGGATGCACTCATTGTGAAGGATGCCCAGGCGTCTCAATATCAGATGCTCCGGTCAACGCCATCTCTCCGCCGGGTCTATCGCAAGAGGTTGAATCACCGCAAGTCAACGCCAGCCCGCGAAGTCCCATTGGGCTTCAAACCCTAACCGGCATCGACGTCCTCGAATCCACCCACTACACCGCCCTCGCCAACATCGCCGCCCACCACAACAACACCCTCAAGCTCGGCCTCCTCACCAACCAGTCCGGCCTCGACGCCCACGGCACCCGCACCGTCGACCTCCTCTTCAGAGATGCCCCCAAAGCTGTCCCCGGCCTGACCCTCACCACCCTCTTCTCCCCTGAGCACGGCATCTCCGGCACCCGCGACGACGAGCACGTCGGCAACGATATCGACGCCACCACCAAGCTCCCCGTCATCAGCCTCTACGGAGCCAAGCGCGCCGACCGTCACCCCACCCACGACTCCCTCAAAGACCTCGACGCCGTCGTCATCGACCTCCAGGACGCAGGCGTCCGCTTCTGGACTTACGAGGCCGCCATGGGCTACTTCCTCGAAGCCGCCGCTGCCGAGCGCGACCAGTTCCATCACCCACTCGAGATCATCGTGCTCGACAGCCCCAACCTCGTCGGCGCAGACTAGGTCCAGGGCCCTGTCTCCG
>JANYER010000411.1 GCA_025359825.1 Granulicella sp. | reverse complement strand
GATTTCCCTTGATCGCATTTACGTTGGCCAAGATGGTTGCTATGGCGTCTTTCTTCTCAAGGTCAAGACTCGTCTCCTTGTCGAGAATGGGAGCGACTGCACCCGTAATTGTAGAAGCATACCAAGCACGGTCGTCGGGGGTTATAGCCTCGTTGTGAATGCTCCATACTTTGGCGAGGACGACACTGAGTGCTTGACTGGGAGTCAAACCGGTCAATTTGTTCGAAAAACTCTTCAATGATAACTGTTCGATCACATTCTGGAGTTCAGGTCCAGTTCGCGCAGGATCTAACTTTTGCTCCGAGATCGCCGCATCGATGACCTTCGACTGCAGCAGTTCCACCTCCGAGGGCGAGAGCGTCGGAGCTAATTCAGGCTTCTGCAAGACCCGAAGTTCAGCTAGGGTGAACTTGCAAGGCACGTAGTCGGCTCCAGGGACAACAATGTCGCCCCGCTTGGCATCTTCGGTGACCGAGACTTTACTGGCAGTATCGACGATGACTGCCTTAGGCTGATTCTTCCCATTCGACGCAGGCACCTGCAAAGCATTCTTCTTGCTCGGTCTTGCCGGGGCAGCCTGTGCCGCAGCCAATGGTAGAGCTGCCACACCGCCAAAAGCTGAGTTACAACAAACGAGGGCGAACGTGACGGCAAACTTCGATAAGCACCGTCCTAATAAGCGAATAAATTCCCAAACAATATCCATCACTGCGATGTCCTGGGAGATCAGATTTTTAGAGAGGGGACCGAACTAGTAACCTAGCAGTTTCACTTGGAAAGTGCAATAACAAACCTAGGGGAAACAAACAATGTCATAAGGCCGTCCCAGAACGGGATGTTCACTCATTGAAGCCAGTAAAAGACGACGGGCGATGCCCAACCCACAGGCACCGCCTCCGAGTCAGCTCTTCCAAACACTAGAAGTCGTCCGTAAACTCCACCTCGCCCGCCACCGCCGTCTGGTACGCCGATACGCGCCGCTCAAAGAAGTTCGTCAGCTCCTGCACATCCTGCAGCTCCATAAACCCAAATGGGTTCTTCGTATGGAACGCCGGCTCAATCCCCATGCGCTGCAGCCGTGAGTCCGCGACATGTCCTAGGTAGGCCCGCATATCGCGCACGGAAAGCCCCGCCACGCCGCCGCTCAGCAGGTCCTCGGAGAACTGCGCCTCCGCATCCACCGCCTCCTGCATCATCGTCACGATGTCCTTCTCTAGTTGCGCATCCCAAAGATCCGGCTCCTGCGCCCGCACCACATTCACCACCTCAAACGCAAACTCCAGATGGCAGCTTTCATCGCGGAACACCCAATTCGTCCCTGAAGCCAGTCCATGCAGCAGCCCCTTCGACCGCAGAAAGTACACATACGCAAACGCCGCAAAAAAGAACAACCCTTCAATGCAGGCAGCAAAGCAAATGAGGTTCAGCAGAAACTGTCGCCGATGCTCACGAGTCTCCAACTGCTCCAGCTTCTGGATCGAGTCCATCCACTTCAAACAGAAATCCGCCTTCTTCGAGATCGAAGGAATATTCTCCACCGCCGCAAACGCCGCCGCCCGCTCATCGTTGTCCGGCACATAGTTGTCCAACAGTGTCAGGTAAAACTGCACATGCACCGCCTCTTCATACAGCTGCCGCGACAGGTACAGCCGCGCCTCCGGCGAGTTGATGTGCTTGTACAGATTCAGTACCAGGTTGTTCGAAACAATCGAGTCGCCCGTAGCAAAGAACGCCACCAGCCTCCGAATCAGATGAACCTCCGCCGGGCTCAACCGCTGTTTCAAGTCCACCAGATCGGTCGCAAAATCTACCTCCTCGACAGTCCACGTGTTCTTGATGCCATCCCGGAACATGTCGTAAAAAACCGGATACCGCATCGGCCGCAACGTAAGACACATACCCGGATCCAGAATCGATTCAGGTGCCGTAATGGAAGATGGCCGTGCCACCTCATCAAAATTTGTAACCGTCAACGTCTCCGACATAATCCATCTCCTCGTAACTCAAAACCAGTTATCCAGCGCCCCCTGCCAATTCAAAGTCGTCCCGTTACTGGCAGGCCTCGCAAGACCCCGGATTCTCCAGCGAGCAGGCCACCGCCTCGGCAGTCGCAGCAGCACTGGCAGCAGCAACTGTAGTCCGGCTAGGCATCGCCACCGTAGTCTTCGAAATCTTCGTAGCCGGTCGCGACCGCAGGTAGTACGTCGTCTTCAACCCGCTCTTCCACGCATGCATGTACATCGAGCTCAGTCGCCCAATATTCGGAGATTCCGCAAACAGATTCAGCGACTGGCTCTGGTCGATGTACGCATTCCGCGCCCGAGCCATATCGATCAAGCTCCGCATCGGCACCTCCCAAACCGTCCGATACACCAGCCGTAACTGCTCCGGCAGCTCCGTCATCCCCCGTACCGAGCCCTCGGCCAGCTTCAACTTCATCCGCGTCTCTTCATTCCAAAGCCCCATCTGCTTCAGCTCGGTAATGAGGTAGCGATTCACCTGCAGGAACTCACCGGACAACGTCTCCCGCTTGAACAGGTTCGAGATCTGCGGCTCGATGCACTCATAGCAGCCGACAATCGATGCGATCGTAGCTGTAGGCGCAATAGCGATCAGCAGCGAGTTCCGCACTCCGCTCTGCAGCACGCGCTGCCGCAGCTTCTCCCAGCGATCTGTATCCATCGGAGTTACATTCCACAAATCAAACTGGAACTTCCCCTCCGCCATCCGCGTCTCAGCAAAGGACGTATGCGCCCCATCTCGCTCCGCCAGCTCGCACGAAGCGACCATCGCGTTGTAGTAGATCTCCTCCTGGATCTTCGCCGAAAGTTCCTGCGCCTCCGCCGAATCGAACGGCAGCCGCAGTTGAAAGAAAACATCCTGCAGCCCCATAATCCCAAGCCCAATCGGACGCCACCGGGCATTCGCAGTCGCTGCCTGCGGCACTGGATAGTAGTTAATATCGATCACCCGATCCAGCATCGGCACCGCGATCCGCACCGTCTCCGCCAGCTTCGCAAAGTCGAATACCAGTGCCCCGCTCGCATCTTCCACGACATGCCGGGCCAGGTTCACCGACCCCAGGTTGCACACCGCAGTCTCGTCCTTCGACGTCACCTCCGTGATCTCCGTGCATAGATTCGAGAGATGCACCACATTTCCCGGCTTCCCTGTCTGGTTGTTCTTGATGTTGCAAGCGTCTTTAAAAGTCATCCAGCCATTACCCGTCTCCGCCAGCGACCGCATCATCTTCGAGTACAGCTCGCGCGCCTTCATCTGCCGCGAATACACCTTCGCGGCCTCAGCCTTTTCGTACGCTTCCACGAACGCATCGCCAAACAGATCCGGCAGCTCCGGCACCTCCTTCGGATCGAACAGCGACCACATGCCGTCCTCATCCACCCGTTTCATAAACAGGTCCGGAATCCAGTTCGCCAGATTCAGGTTGTACGTCCTTCGCGAGAGGTCGCCCGTATTCTCCCGCAGCTCCAGGAAACTCTCAATATCCGCATGCCAAGGCTCCAGGTACACACAGCAAGCTCCCTTACGCTTGCCTCCCTGATTCACCGCAGCCACACTGCTGTCCAGAGTCCGCAGCCACGGCACAATGCCATTGCTCAAACCATTCGTCGCCCGAATCAACGAGCCTTCACTCCGCACCCGGTGAAACGCCAAACCAATCCCACCCGAGAACTTCGACAGCATCGCCACATTCTTGTACGCGTCGTAGATCGACTCCAGCGAGTCGCTCGGCGAGTCATGCAGGTAGCAGCTCGACATCTGCGCATGCTTCGTCCCCGAGTTGAACAGCGTCGGGGAGCTCGGCATATAGTCATGGCTCGCCATCAGCCGGTAGAACTCGATCGCCTCATGCGGCGTCCCGGCCAAGCCACACGCCACGCGCAGAAAGAAGTACTGCGGTGTCTCAATCACCTGTCGCGAGATTGGATCGCGCAGCAGGTACCGGTCATACACCGTCCGCAACCCGAAGTACTCAAACCCATCCGACAGGCTGTCATCAATCGCATGGTTCAGCTTGCGCGCATGGGTCTTCACAAACTCCGCCGTCGCCGCGCTGATCACTCCCTCCTGTCGCCCATACTCAATCGACTGCGAGAACGAGTGCAGGTTCTGCCCTGCCACCTCTTTGATCACCGTCCCCAACAGCAGTCGCGCCGCCAGCTTGGAGTACTGCGGCTCCTCCGCAATCAGTGCCGCCGCCGTATCAATCGAGATCGAGTCCAGCTCCCGCGTTGTCGCACCGTCGTACAGCCCGCCGATCGTCTTACTCGCAATGCGGATCGCGTCGACCTGCCCCAGCCCATAGCTGCAGCGCTGCACCGCACGCACAATCTTGTTCACGTCGACCGGGGCCAGCCCGCCATCGCGCTTCCGCACATGCATCACGGGAGTCTCCTCCCGCACAGGAAATCCAGGCAGCATATCGGACAGGTTCGTCTGCGTGAGGTTGCTTTGCGTCGTGGCCATCGGTACAACTCCTTTGCCTCGGTAGAAAACACGAAGCAACAGAGCCATCCCCTGAGTCCCAGGCAAAAATCTGGAGACAGGAAGCCACTGCCACCTCGTCTCTCCGCGGAGACGTCAGCGATCAATTCCTCGTGGCAGGTCTTCGGACTTGCAGGCTCCCTACTAACCCGGCTTCCCGGCTCCTCTCAGAGCCAGTGCCATGCTGGGCGTTCGTTCCTGCTTACCGCTGCGGGACAGCTCCGGATTCTCACCGGATTCCCTTTTTAATCCTCCAGCTCGCACTGGAGGAACCATGAAGTTTCCCTACTCTAGCTTGTGCCACCCCATCCCACAAGCACAACATATGTGGATAACCCCCAAAACACCCGGCCAGCCGCACTCAGAAAAATTATTTTGCCCTCTCTTCCTAACCGTCGGCCCAACTCATTGTCTAATCGTGCGAATGGACAAGGAAGCCAACGAAGAAGTTCGCGCCATCCAGCAGGTCCTCGCTGGCAATCGTGACGCATACCGCATCCTCATGGAGCGGCACTTCCTCGCCGTTCACCGCATCGCCTTTCGCATCACCGGCAACGAGTCCGACGCAGAAGAAGCCGCACAGGAAGCCTTCCTCCGCGCCTACAACAAGCTCTCAACCTTCCGTCAGGCAGCCACCTTCAGCACTTGGATCACGCGCATCGCCATGAACACCGCCCTCAATCTCGTCGAACGCCGCAACCGCGATCTCAGCTACACCGCCCCTCGCGTAGCCGAGACCGAGTCCGCCGTCGACCACACCCTCCAACTCGCCGACACCGCCGCCGGGCCTGAGCGACTCCTCCTCGATTGCGAAGCCGTCTCTCTCCGCCGCGCCGCCATGGACGCCCTCACCCCCATGGAGCGGACCGCCTTCACCCTCCGCCACATGGAAGACCTCCTCATCGCCGAGATCGCCACCGCCCTCCACATCACCGCCAACTCCGCCAAACAAGCCGTCTTTCGCGCAGTCGCTAAACTTCGCAGCTCGCTCGCTCCTCTCGCCGGAGGCCCCGCATGAACCACCTCACCGAAACCGAACTCATCGCCTTCCACCACGACGAACTCACCTCTGCCGACCTCAGCGCAGCCGCCATCCGCAGCCATCTCGACTCCTGTGCTGCATGCGCCGCCACCTCAGACTCCATCGCGCAAACCCTTCGCACCTTCTCCGCCGAGCCCGTCCCCACCCCCAACCTTGAGCATCAATGGCAGCACCTCAGCCTCAACCTCCACACGCTCACAAAACCGGCCTCGCGCAGACGCTTCGCCTTCTTTTTTCTTCCCGCCACCAGTCTCGCCTTTGCCTCACTCCTGGTGCTTGCCGCCGCAGGCCTGCACTTCAGCAAGATCCACATCATTCGCGGCCACCACGTCCCCGTTACTACGGCGGTCAACGGACATCTACCCTTCACCGCCCAACCCACAGACCCCGCCATCGCCAATCACCTCGACGCCGCAGAGCGCCTCCTTACCGAGGTCGATCATTCCTCCGGCCCTCTTGACGCGGAGACCCGCAGTCAGGCCCACACTCTTTTGCTCCAGAACGCCGTCTACACTCGCACCGCCAGAGACCAGGGCAACGTCGCTCAGGCTGCCGTCCTCGACAACCTCAGCCGCGTCCTCATCACTCTGGACAACGCGCCGGATAACCCCGGCAGCACTCTCGACCTCCGCGTCGAGATGAACACCTCCGGTCTCCTCTTCGAAATTCGCATCCTCCGCCAGAACAACATCGCCCAGTAAAAGGACCCCCTACCATGCACATCTCTACCCTGAACCGCTCCCAGTTACTCGCCGCCACACTCCTCCTCACCCTCGCCGCCGCGCAGCCTCTTCGCGCCCTCGCCGAAGCCTCCCCCGCCGTACCCAACGCCGCTGAATCCAATGACGCCTACGCCATCGGCACAAAGGCCCTCAACGAACAGCGCTGGGCCGACGCCGTCAAATCCTTCGATTCCGTCATCGACGCCAAAGGCAAGCGTGTCGACGCCGCCCTCTACTGGAAGGCCTACGCCCTTCAGAAGACCAACCAGGGCCCCCTCGCCCTCGCCACCTGCTACCAGCTCCGCGCGCAGTACACTGCCAGCGCCTGGAACAAGGACTGCACCGCCCTCACCATCGCCCTCCAGCAGCCCGGCATAGCGCCCGTCCCACCCTTGGCAATCAACGATCCCTCCAGCCAATCTGGCTATGGCAACGGCCGCTCCACGGATCCCGACACCGACCTCAAGATCCTCGCCCTCAACTCCCTCCTGCATCAGGACCCCGCCCGCGCGATGCCGATCCTCCGCAGCATTCTCACTGGAGACCGGCCCGCCAGCCTCAAGAAGCAGGCCATCTTCGTCCTCGCCCAAAGCAAAGCCCCTGAGGCTGAGGCCATCCTCCACGACGCCGTCACCGGCAAGCTCAACCCCGAGCTTCAACGCCAGGCCATCCAGATGATGGCCGTCTTCCAGGGCAAACGTGCCAACGACACCCTCATCGAGGTCTACCGGTCCACGTCCGACACCAGGATCAAAAAGTCCGTCATCACCGCCATCTTCATCACCCAGGACGGCCCCCGCATGGTCGAGCTCGCCCGCGCCGAGAAAGACCTCGACCTCAAACGCTCCATCGTCTCCCAGCTCGCCCTCATGAACGACAAGGCTGCCACCGACTACATGCTTGAACTCCTGAAGTAGCCGGCAAATCAACGCCACCGCCCATCACCCAGCCCGCCTCGCGGCAGGCCCGACCCAACACGTCCTGCACTAATTCTAAGGAGAAACCATGCGCCACTCTATTCGCCTCCTCGCCCTCGCCACCCTCCTCACGC
>JANYER010000100.1 GCA_025359825.1 Granulicella sp. | reverse complement strand
CACCGCCGCCAGCCAAGCCTCCACCAGCTGTTGCGCCACCTGCGTCAACCAGCCCGGCTCATCGATTGCAGCCGTCGCCACGCTGGCCTGCATCACCTTCACCGCAACATGCACCGCCAACGTTGAGCCCACCTGGCTGCGAAAGTGTTTGCCACTTCCATGCCCATCCGAGACCGCCAGCACCATCACATTGGCATCGCCCTTCCCGGACACGCCATAGTCGATGGCATCTTGGTTGGGCATCCCGGTACGCTGGTGCGAGCTGCCCCGTACCGACGCGCTAATGACTCTCCACTTCATCCCATACCCTCAATTCCAAATGAGCCACTACGCTCCGCTGCAACGGCGAGTTTCCATCACCACGCCGATTCGTCCACCGCAACCACATTCACCACCGGCACCGGAGGCACCTCTTTCCCCGGAGGCGCAGTCCCCACCGCAGTCGACACATAGCGGAAGTAGCGGATCAACTGCTCGGCATTGTCGGCCCGCAGTACAGGACGCTCCACGTTGTCGATGAACTTCTTCAGCGTCTCATGGTCGGCGTCCTGCCCAATCGCAATCGCCTGCCGCACTGCCCGCTTGCCCCACGGCACATCGAACAGGGCCTGCAACGCACCCTTCCAGTCGTCCGTAGGCTTGCCGTCGGAGATCAACACAATCTGTGGCGGCAGCGCCCGCGTGTTCGCAGGGATATTTCGAAAGTCCTCGGCCAGCAGCGCAAACGCCTGCCCCAGGTCGGTCTCACCCTCTGCCTTCAGATCTACCCACTTGAAGTCTGCCAACAGAGTCGGTGCGGCCACATGCCAGCTCGCACCGCTTGAGAACCGAATTGCCCGAACAAAAAACTGCACCTCCGGATTACCCTCCGCCGCCTTGCGCATCGCCGGCACCACCTCGCGGATCGCATTGTTCAATGCCTCGATCTTCCCACCCTCCGCCATGGACCCCGAGCAGTCCAGCAGCCAAATGATATGCAACGGACGTCCCGCGTACTCTCCACCAGGTCGAACTGCCATCGTAGTACCCTCCTTCAACATCCATCTAAAATGAGTGGCACCCGGACGCCGATACCTGAAATAAAGCCGTCCGGGCCATCCCCGTAACCCTATTGCGCGACCGATAGGGGCTTCGTCAGCTTGAAGCGCAGCTGCTGCTCTGCGGCAGCCTTTGCCGGCTGCGGCTTCGTGGTCGCAGCACCTACTACAGCGCCAGCACTGGCACCCGTCGCTGCACCGGTGCCGCCGTGGTGGAAGACCTTCCCCACCACAAAGCCGCCCACCGCTCCAACCGCCCCGCCCACGCCGCCACGCTTCACCGCCTCCACTGCCTGCTTCGGTCCGAGGATGGGAAACGTTCCCGCCGATACGCGGTACGTCTTACCGTTGTACGAGAGCTGCACCAGCGAGAGCATCATCACCGTCTGCCCGGTAATCTTCCCGCCCGGATCGATGCTCACCACCTTGATAGTCGCCTCCGACCCGCGCGGCAGGATTGTCTTGCTGTTCAATACCAGCGGTGCGGACAGCGTCGCCGAGAACGTATCGCCAACCTCGACCTTATCGGAGTTGATCGCCTGGTTCAGCCGAATCTCAATCGGTGTGCCGGCGGCAATCGAGTTCACCACCGCGGGCACTACAACTGGGGGCTTTACCGGAGGAGCCACATCCACCTTCGGGGTGGGAGTCGTATCGACAGGCTTCGGCGGAACCGTCTTGCCCGAATCACCGTTGGGAGGAACCACGATGACCACCGGACTCGGCGGAGGGACAGGCTTCCTATTGTGGTTGAACGCCAGTACCGCCACAACCAGTACCACTGCCGCCGCGCCAATCCCAATTCCGGTCTTCTTCTTCTTTTCCTCGTCCTTGCCGGTGTCCTTTCCCAGCTGAGCAGTACCCTTGCCACCGACATGATCGGATTCAATCGCCGCCCGCCTCTCAGCATCGGTCATTCCCTGTTTCTGACCAAAGCCATCGCCTCCGGTGTCAGCAGCTCCACGCCTGAACTGGCTGTTCCCACCCAATACCACAGAGTCCAGCCGGTCCGAGCGCCGGCCCAACCCAATCCCCAAGGCGTACGACCAAGTATCCACTGCCCAGGCCGCAACCTCCGGGGCCAGGCCGCGGTTATCTTCCAGCCGCTGCACCAGACGAGCGCGCATCGCCTCAGGCGTCATCGCCGTCTGCCACGAACCCTTCAGTTCCAGCGGCACCCGCTCGTTCAGGGCACCCACTAACGCTGCAATCTCCTTGCGATACGAGCCACAGTGGTCCCGCAGCAAACCTTCCACGCGGTCCGAGTCTTGCAGGATCGCCTCGCCGTTCTTCTCCAGAATCATCCTCAGCTTTTCGCGGGGTCCTTCAACGATTCCATCCATGACCTTCTCCTCTATCTCCATCACACTCATGTCCATCACCGTCTCTCTCGATTCTCAGCGGCGCTGCCCTATCCCTTCCGCTCACTCAATCAAGACGTTCCTTGCTGACCCATAATCCCATGCACTCAAAAATAAACTTGTTCGCCAATACTTTACGAACTATTCGCAACAGCCAGAACCTCGTCCCAAATCAAGCAGGACGAGGTCTACTCCAATCTATCTACCGCACTTCTCCATCCGTCTCACCAAAGTCGATCTTGGTCCCTGGCGATAACTTCACCGTCTGCCCAGGCTGTATCTCCCGGCGCGTACTGCTAGTCGTCACCACCTCCCAGATCGTCGTGGAAAGGTTGGTTAGCCCCAGCACCTCCGGGTCGTTCGGATTGCGCGTCACCTCGGCCACCAACCCCTCCGCCGTCTGCGCCTGCAGTCCCGGTATCTGATGCGACATCAGCCGCAGCCCCGGCACAATCACCAGGTACTTCGACCCAATCCGCAGGCTCGCAGTCCCATTCGGTAACGGATTCGGCCCCGGCTCAACCTTCACAGCCGTATCCGCAGCCATCGCCGGACTCACCACACCAAACGCCCCGCCAGCAGCATTCGGAGAGGCCGCATACGCCGCCACCACCGAGGGGCTTGGGCTCAACGCCCCCACAAAGATGCTCGGCATCAGTTGCGCCCGGTTTGGTGAAATCTCCCTGGCTTTCAGAATCCCAGCCGCCAGCACCGCATAACTCAACACGGCAACTACGCATAGCAGCACATTCGAATCGATCGTGTCCCACAGTGCATGTAGCAGCGAAGAAGAAGCCAGCCCAATCGCCAGAATCTTCCACCGCTGCTGCGGCTTCAGCACCGCCAGCCCGATAAAATAGCCAAAGCATCCGGCGTACGCCATATGCCCAAACGCTTCACCCAGCGACCGCGGAATCAGCAGCGAAAGCCCCGGCTGCCATCCCAGCATGATCTGCCCCTGCGCCGTCAGTTGATCGACCTGCTTGTCTGTCAGCTTCGAGATCCATAGGTTCACAATCTGGTGGTTGAACGGTAGCCCATGTAGATTCACGGCCGCAGAATACCGCCACTCCCGAACCAGTTGCCGCGAGATGTACTGCCCGATCGTCTCCATAAAGGCAAAGCCGCCGCCTGAAGCCGCTCCCAGCAAAATCCCATCCAGCGGTTCCTCGATTCCGAACTTCGCCCGAATCGTGCCAGGCATAAACGACCCGGCAATCATGATCAGAAACAGTGGAATTGCCTTGAACATCTCTTCAAAGAAGCCCGTTCCCAGGAAGTGCTTCACAAACGTCTGTGTCACCTCGTCATCGTCTAGAGGCTCGCCGCCGGCCAACGTCCCGTGAAAGAAGTTGTACATCCAGCGAAAGTCATGCTCTGTCTGGAACAGCCATAGCAGGTAGCCCGTGAAGACACCCACGCCCAGCAGCAGCAGCCAGGACTTGTCCTTCCCTGCCACTCGACGGATAAAGTAAAGACTCAGCAGCATCAGGTATAGGCAGATGAGGATGAGGTAGACCGATGTAAAGATCGTCCCCCCATACATCTTGTCCCCCACCACGTACTGGTAGTCGTACGAGATTACCGGGCTGCGCAGAAACACGAACAGCAGCAGCACCGTAACGATCGTCACCACCATCGGTGCAAGCTCCGACTTCTTGCCAATGTCCTTCCACTTCGTCAGCACAGGGATCAACTGCGACTGCGTTGCCTCTGCGCTCTGTAGCATTGCTCCACCGGGTCTCTTCGCCATCGTCATTCCTCTCACTCGAACAGTCTTCAAGCATTCAACGTTTGCTAGCTACCCGGCCCGACCTGCTTACCGCTTGAACAGCCCATATAGCAGCGCAACCGCTCCGCTGCCTGCAACCAAAAATCCGCCATAAAAAATCGTAGGGTGCGTCGCAGCCGACACCACAGACATATGCGACATCGCCATCGTCCCCTCATGCACCGCTGCGCCAGTCAACTGCCCTTGCAGCAGGCTGAACACGCCCAGCGCCATCAACCCAACGCCCGCACCGGCAAACCGGACCCGCTGCGGCGTAGCCCAGAACGTAGCAACGCTCTCCCGCACCTTCACCAGCCAGCGCTCCCGAATCTCTACTGGCGCCATCGCTACGCTCATCTCCGCAGTCATCCGCGCATCGAACGCCTGCAACTCCTTCACCTCTGTCGCACAACTTTGGCAAAGATGAATGTGCTGCTCGACCATCTCGCGGCCACTTTCGTCGGCTTGCGAGTCAAGATAAACGGTCATCTCCTCATACGTCAGATGGACCGGCTCGCCCATCTCCCGCACCATCTCAGGGAGTGCCGGAGCAGCCTGCACCGCCTGCAGCTCCCGGCGACACGCTGCACAGCCCGCAAGATGCCGGTCGGCAGCCAGCAACGTCGTCGACGCCAGCCTTCCGCTTCCGTAACCTTCGAGTTCGTCTTGCGTCAGGTGCTCCATACAACCTCCATCCTGCCTGGCCCAAATCCTTGTAACTACGTCACATCTGCTGGAGACGGCCCCAGCCAGCTCATATTCCTACGCTCTCGAAATTATTTAAACCAATCCCTTCAAACTCCGTGCCAGCCTCTCCTTCGCCTTGTTCCTATACCCAATCACCTGCGCCCGAGTCACCTCCAGCACGAGCGCAATCACCGTATCCTCCAGCGGAAGAAACCGCCAGCACACCGCAAACCGTTCTCCGGTTCGTCTTGAACTTGATGATCCACTCGCCGACCCCACCCCTACCTCCCGCTCCAGGGTCGAAAGCTGTTTCTCCGCCAGTTCAATCGCCTCGCCAATGGCCTCGATACTCGCCACCCCGTAGTACGGCAGCGCATCCAGGTCTCCATCTCGAATATTCAACAGGTATGCCGCACGATGCCACGGCAGCAACTGCAGCACTGCGCCCCAGTACAGCTTCAGCCGCTCCACCGTCAGCCGCGTGGAGTATGGATCAGCCCCTTTGGAAGCCAGCCGATCCATCGCCGACATTCCTGAGCCCTCATCTTCCCCCTGTGCCCCATCGTCATACTCGGGCACATCCTCCACCCCAGTCAGCGGAGCCACAATCGTCAGCAGATCGTCCATCGCCACCGCCGCCCCGGCATGTTCGAAGACCGCCTCCAGCAACCGCAGCCAATCCTTCCCACCCATCGCATCGGCAGACCCATGCGGTAGCGCCTCCGCAGGAATCACCTCCGGCCTCTGCTGCAACTCCCGAATCACCGCAGCGTCAGCCGTCGTACCTCCAGCACGCCATCCAGCAAAGCCACACTGCAAATCCCCATTCGCTCCCACCCACACCGCATACCCATCTGCCTTATCCAGCACCCGCCGCAGAGCGTTCTTCAACCCCGTCCGCTGCGGATACTTCGCACGTAGATAGTCCGCGCAGCAGTGATATGCCACGGTCGCCGCATATGCTTTGAATTCAGCAATTCCCGCAGAAGCACCACCAGCTTCATCCTGCTTCAATCGAGTCAGCAGCTTTACCCGCACTTCACCCAGCAGATCCAGCCCATCCATGTTGTTTTCGCGAGAGTCGTTCGCTCGTAACGTGACGCGCAGCTTCCGTCGGATGGCACCCCGTATCACCGGGTCCACCTCTTTCAGTAAGTTCGCCGTCAGGCCCGCGTCTATCTCCGCCGACATCCGCATCTCCGTGCAGCTTCCGCGTCTCCATGGTCATAAAAGGACCATCGAACGGATCAAAGTGCGCACCTTATGTCTCAGGACCGCCCCGGCTCAAGCTCGGACCGCATTCCAACCACTGGCAGAAAGCGACTTACACCGCAACCACGCGTCGAAAGTCGTGAAGAGTACAAAAAGATGGCGTGCTGAGACTATAACCTGATTTCGTTGCATTTGCCGCACGACTGCAGCTCGCTCAGCAACCACCCACAGTTGCGCGCGACGCATTGTTGCAAACCTTTGCAGTCCCACTTTCTAAAGCAAATCGTTGGTATACGTTGTCCATTCAAAATCTAGCCTACCAGCCCATCCACCCTACGAATGCTAAGTAGAAAAACTACCGCCCCTTGGCCAGTGCCTCATCCAACACAGCCTGTCCTCGGTCCGCCTCATGCCAGAGGGAACCAAACCGTTGATACGCCGCACGGCTATTGGCTTTGTCGCCCATCGCTGCATACGCCCGTGCCAGTCCCAGCTCGGCCATCGGATACACATTGCTGCCTGTCAGAAACGCCGCCCCACGGTGGTCCACAATCGCCTGGAAGTCAGACACCGCAGAGGCCGCCTCGCCCGTCGCCAGATGCGCCAGCCCACGCAGGTACGGCGTAAGCGAGAGCTGGTCGGACGGTGCAGCCGCCCCTAGCGCACTCAGCGCACCCTTTGCATCGTCTTGCTGCAACAGGATCGCAGCCTGCAGCTCGGCCAGGTAGTATCCGGTCACCGCCGTGCTCGTGGGGAAGTTCGTCTTCAACGCAGCAACTGCCTGCTGCGCTCCAGCCGCGTCGCCGCACAAACCAGCCGCCAGCCCAGCATGGAAGCTCGCCACCAGCCCACCTGAAATCGCCGGCAGTCCTACTGCCTGGTGAGCAAATCCAAGCGCCGGTCCACAGCTCTTCGTCAGCGCACGATCCAGCGCAGCCTGCGACAGCAAACTGGCCTGCACCGAATTCAGTCCGCTCCGCAGGTCGGTCTCCTCCCCGGCACTCGCAGCGCCTGTACGCCACAGCAAAGCTCCCGCAGCAAGACGTCCCATATCATCCAGCGCCAGCCCCCACGATGCGATCTCGTTGTAGGACTGGGAAGTCGCGCCCGGCTTGACCGCTCCTGGCTTGATTGCTCCCATCAGACGCTCCAGATCGTCCTTCTTGCCCGCCAGATACGCAGCAGCAATTCCGCTCCCACTCCGCATGACACCCAGCCGCCGCGCCTGCTCCTGCAACTCCAGTACGCCTTGGAACCGGTCCATCCCTACCATCAACTCCTCTGCCTCCCCATACGCATCGCTGTCATAGGGATTCTCCGCATACACCTGCTGCGCAGCTTGCAAGGCCTCCGGTAGATGCCCCTGCGCCCGCAGCACCCGAGCCGTTCCCAATACGCCTGCAATATCACGCGGAAACAGCTCTTTATACTGCCGCATCACACCCGCCGCACGACCCAGGTCGCCGGTCGTATTCATCTCGTAGCAGAACTGCGCCAGCAGCTTCAGCCGGTCGCTGGCATTCTCTGCCCCATCCTGCGCCAGCTTTCCTTCCGTTGCCGCGGCGCTCTCAGCACCTTCAGCACGGTAGATCCAGGCTAGCTTCAGGTGCGCCTGGGTAAACTTCGCATCCGCCACCGCGGCTTTTTGATACGCCACAACCGCATCTCGAATCAACCCACCCTGCAGCGCGACCTCCGCCACCGCATACGCCTGCAACGCCTCGATACTTCCGCTGCCGTCCTTTGCCAGCGGCGTATTCGACTTCGCAATCTCCCGGTCGCTCTCGCCCATGTCCGTGCGGATACGGCTTGCAATGCGGCCAATCGCCGCAGGCAGTTGGTCCTTGTTTTCCGCCGTCTCTTCAATACTGGTCAGCTTGTCATTGGAATCCGTCTTCAGCACATCAACCGCAATCGTGTACGCCCCGCCCGAGCCCTTGATCTCGCCATACAGGTACGCCTTTGCGCCCAAACTCTGCGCTACTTTGCGACTCGAAACCTGTCCCGCAGAAGCCCCCTCCGCCGCTACCTGCTGCAACCCGGCACGGTACGCCTCCACGCCGCGCACCGTCAGGTACTGCGACTGGCCCAGCATCAACTCCAAACCCTCTCCCACCGATCCATCCAGAGAGCTGTCTCCCGTCCGGTTCTGAATCAGCGTCAGCAGCAAAGGCTCGCCGGGCTGCAGCAGTACCGAACGAAACTGCCCCTTATAAACCAGCAGCAAGGTTCCTGCCGTGGCGATCACCAGCAACGCAGCAGCCAGCGCAATCCACACGCGCCGCCGTCCCCGCTTCTCCTCCGCGTCGACGTCTTTAGACTCCACGCGCTTTGCCTCAGCCAATCGCTCCGCGCCATGCCGTACCGGCAGCGCCCGTTTCCCCCCGTCGACGATCGCCTCAGCGGCCGCCGGCAGCAACAGATCCTCCACGTTGAACTCAAACTGTGTCGCGCCCGACCGGCTCCGTGCCGGAATCTGAACCCTCTTTTCCACCGGCGCAGGCACTACGAGTTCAGGCACGGAAGCGGCAACTTCAGCACTGGCAGACATCGCATGGGCGGCCTCTACTCCGTCCTTCGAATCTGAAGTCGCAGTGCTGCCTCCGCGCTGGCTGGATCGTTCGCCTCGCAGCACACCTTCATCGCGGCTGCCATCGTCCCGTAGCGGGGCCCGCACCACTGGGCGAATCAATGTATTGTCCGGGCTGCGCTCTACCCTGGCACCCGGCACCGCAGCAGCTACTGGCCGAATCGGCGTTGCCGGGGCAGGCAGCACCGGCGCCAGCACCGCCGCAATCCTCGCCTGCGGGTTCGGGTCGGAACTCGTCCGCAACGGACGCTTCACCCGCGCCACCGGATCAGCCGCCTTCACCAGCGGCACTGCCGATACCGCCCGCTTCAACCAACCCCCACCCGACCGAAACGGTATCTTCCGCAACGCCTCAGCCAACTCATTCGCCGTCTGGAACCGCGCGTTCCGGTCCTTACTCAGCAACTTCAGGATGATCTTCTCCAGCTCCTTCGGGATCGAATCGTTCCACTCATGCAGTGGCTCCGGCGCATGGTTCAGCAACTGCACAAAGATCAAAGCGCTGGTCGCCCCCTGGAACGGCACCTGCCGGGTCGCCATCTCGTACATCACCACACCCAGCGAGAACAGGTCCGAGCGCTCATCCAATACCTGCCCACGCGCCTGCTCCGGAGACATATAGGAGAGCGTCCCCACCGTTGCTCCCACCAACGTTAGATCCAAAGCTCGCGATGCCCGCCCACCCCTTGTCGCAAGACCAATCTTCGCCAATCCAAAGTCCAGCACCTTCGCCTGCCGCCGTCCGTTCGGATGGTCCACCAGAAAAATATTCGCCGGTTTCACGTCCCGGTGCACGATCCCCTTCGCGTGGGCGGCCGAAAGCGCATCCGCCACCTCCTGCGAGTACGACACAATCTCATCCACTGGAACCGCGGCCCGCGAGATCTTCTCCTTCAGGGTCTCGCCCTCCAGCAGCTCCATTACCATGTAGGGCTCGCCGTCCTGCTCCCCCAGATCGAAGATCGTGCAGATATGCGGGTGATTCAGTGCAGACGCAGCCCGCGCCTCCTGTAGAAAGCGCTCGCGCATCCCCGGCATCTCGTAGTCGTCATGCAGCATTTTGATCGCAACTTCGCGATGGAGCCGGGCGTCCCAGGCCCGAAACACCAGGCCCATAGCACCGCTCCCCAGCCTGCCGAGGATCTCATACGGTCCGAATTTCTGGCCGACATCAGGAATCATGCTTCTGTTTCGCCTTCCATCTCTTTACGGTTACGCACGTCCATACACAGTAAAAATGGTCCGGAAATCCCTTCGCGACCCCATCATAACCGTAACTTCTACCAATTCTGTATCCCTACCTAGTGTTAGTCCCACAGTTGACAACCCGCACTCGGTCCGTGCTAGCTAAAACAGGTAAACCCCATACCCAGCTTGCCTTAGCCCCCCAAACCGGGTCCCAACGGGTCACCACCAGTTCATCCACTCCCAAGCGCCGACAACTCTGCCGTGCCTCCTCCGCAGATTTTGCCTCAATTCCCGTGGCTAAACCTCCCGGCTCCAGAAACAACCCCGCCAACTCCTTCTTAATCGCCTCACATGGCCCAGGATCGCCCCCAAACGCCACGTCGCACTCCGGAAACGCATTCGCAATCTGCCGCGGAGTGTGCAGCAGCTGTGCATAATTAAAGAAGTCCCTCGGCACCTGCGTGTCATACTGCACCACCGCACCCTTACTAGCTCGAGCATCCAACTCCCCTACCACCTCCCTTAGCGCCATAGTCCGCTCCGCCAGCCCAGCCAGATTTTGCCGCCCCAACCGGTCCTGCACCGGCAAATAAAACCGCAGCAACACCGCCTGATACGCCGTCCCCATCACTCCAAGCACCAGGAACACACCCAACACTAAACGCACACTACGCCGCGATACCCCGAACTCTGAAGCCCCCTCAAGGATCAATCCAGCCAGCAGCAGAAGAAAGAACTGCGGTATCAGCATCGACCGTATACCGAAATCATTCGTCCCAATCACCGTCGACCGCACAAACGTAGACACCAGCAGCCCGTTCATTATCAAGAAGACAGCCGTCCGCTCTCCATCTCCACCCCGCATCCGCAGCAGGAACACCCCCAGCACCACCGCAAAGAACCCCAGCTCCGCGATATACCCCGGCACCATCAACACTAGCACCGCTATCTCATCCTCCGCCGGAACACTCCATGCCCGCAGTTGCTTGAACCCCGGCAATCCCGCAACCATTCCCGGGTCCACCATCCGCCGCGCCGAGAACGCGAACAACGCCGTCTTGCCTCCACTCGCATTTGGCCCAGCCGCCCGCAGTTCCCGCAGATACGGCACTAGAAGCACGACCGCCACCGCTCCCGCCACCAGCAGAACCCCGCACCGCCCTCGCATGGCTTTCCACCCCAAAGCCCACAGCAACCATAGCGCCATCACCATCGCAAACGCTACCGCCACATACGTCGACAGCCCAAACGCCGCCGCAAACCCCACCCCCGCGATCACCCCGCACAACACTCTCTGCCGCCAGCCACGCTCCTCCGACATCCATACCAGCAGAAACCCAAACACGCAGCACACCAGTGCCGCCAGATGATGCGGCACCCACAACACCGTATCCATCCACGAGGTCACCTGCCCCGGCGACCACCACTCCATATCCGGGTCCGTCGGTATCCCCTGCAAGTAATTCACCACCGCCGGAATCACATCCAACCCCGTCACCACCAGCAGCGCCATCGTAATCCAGATCCGTCGCCGCGCCTTATCCTCCCCCTCCGCTGGTCGCAGAAAGTACCGTCCATACAGCCCAATCACCGCCACCAACCCAATCGCCGCCCACACGCAACTCGCAATCATCGCCTGCCGTGCCGACACCCCCAGCACCTCCACCCCCAGCCCGCACACCACGTACCAGAAATAGTAGTAGCGCATCGCCGCCGCATGGCCCACCCCATCCGCCCCCACCGTCCAATACAGCGGATTCCCCGGCGGCACGCCCGTCCGTACCACCGCCTCTACAAACGAAGTCCGTACCGAATGGTCGAACACCGTCACACTCATATATAGCTTGTTGCCGAACCCCACATCCACCAGTTCGCCGACTACAAACAGCGTCAGCAGCACCCCAGCAATCAACCACCCCTTACGAGCCTTCAGAAAGCCCCAGCGCATGCCGCCACGCACCAGCTCGAAAGCTATCGCCCCAATCCCAACCACCCCTAACCCACCCAACACCCAACAAGCCGCACTTAGGCCCGCGGACTTCCCCACAAAAACTGCCAGCAGCGTGGTCACTCCAAACGACAGGGGCACACTCCACGCTGTCCGCTCCCCCAACCCCCTCTGCCGAAACCCAAGCAGGTCCGTCACCCACCCCACGCCATACCCTGGCCCTACAAAAAATAGCGCAAACCCCACCACTGCAATCAGACAACCCGCAACATCGTGATAGGTGTAGGAACTCAAGCGCGCAAAGACATCGATTCAACAGGATTTTCGCAAGTCTACCATCCACCCGACCATTCCTCCCGGCTGTCGCCACTTCACGAACCCACCTATACTTATGGAGTGAAAGCCCAAATCGAAGTCACCCGCCGCCCGGTCAACCAGACCCTCCTCATCGACGCCGACGACACCCTCTGGGAGAACAACATCTACTTTGAGCGCGTCATCGCCTCCTTCATCTCCTATCTCGACCACCGCGTCCACACACCCGAAGAGGTCCGCAGCCACCTCAACCAGTGCGAGCACGCCACCATCGCCTCTCATGGCTACGGACTCAACAGCTTCCGTCAGTCCCTCATCGCCTGCTTCGAGCAACTCACCGACCATCCCCTCACCGAAGAGAAGCATACCCGCATCCTCAGCTTCGCCCAGTCCATCTCCGATCAGGAGATCGAGCTGCTTCCCCGCGTCGCCGAGACCCTCGCCGATCTCGCCACCCGCCACCGCATCCTGCTCGTCACCAAGGGCAATCCTGAAGAGCAGAGAGACAAGCTCTACCGCTCCAGCCTCGAACCCTACTTCTCCGCCGTCGAGGTCCTGCCCGAAAAACATACCGAGGCCTACCTCTCTCTCGCCACGCACCACGCCTGCGAAGCTTCCTGCACCTGGATGATCGGCAACAGCCCCCGCTCCGACATCAACCCCGCCCTCGCAGCTGGCCTGCACGCCATCTTTATCCCCCACGACTTCACCTGGGTGCTGGAGTATGAGGTCGTCAACCAGCCCCCCGCTGGCCAAATCCTGCTCGAACTCCCCACCTTCGCCGACCTCGCCCGCCACTTCTAGCCAAGAGCTACACGTATCAGCACAACTTATCCACTCCACCCTCTCCAACGCCCGCGGCAAATGCTATACTTACCTTCGGATTGCTCGCCGCAACCTGCTGCTCACGCACAGGGTAAAAATGCGGAGGTGGCGAAATTGGCAGACGCACTAGCTTGAGGTGCTAGCGCCGCAAGGCATAGGGGTTCAAGTCCCCTCCTCCGCACCAATCCTTAGAATCAACGACTTACAGACGGCCAGCCCACTCGGGCTGGCCGTCTAATTTTGTCACTGTCACGGTTTTTGTCACGGTCGCGAAATGTCACGTTCTCGGGCGGGTTAGCTTTTGCAGTGCATCGTTCGAGACTCAACTCATCGGCGGGCGCGGAAGCGCCCGCCGACTTTTTTTAGACTCGCGATTTCTCTCAACGCTATGGGCCATTGGCGAGCGGCCCCATACCACTCAGGCTGGCTTCAAGACTTGC
>JANYER010000406.1 GCA_025359825.1 Granulicella sp. | reverse complement strand
GCCTTCGCTGTGTTCTCCACGTAGCTCAGGTCTGGCTCACGGTGCTCGGTCAGCGGCGTCGGGACACACAGGATGATCGCATCCATGTCCGACAGCTTCGAAAATTCCGTCGTCGCCTGCAGACCCTGCGAGCGTGCTCGTTCGATCTCTGTAT
The DNA here is from genome assembly GCA_025359825.1 of Granulicella sp. Taxonomy (GTDB): domain Bacteria; phylum Acidobacteriota; class Terriglobia; order Terriglobales; family Acidobacteriaceae; genus Edaphobacter. The sequence continues at coordinate 5,823 of JANYER010000406.1, read as the reverse complement.
GTTCAATCCGGAAGATGTAGGAGCGTCCAGCCTCCAGGTCCGTCACTTTCTTTACATCGATATCGAAGCCCATCACTTTAAAGCCGGCCTCGCACAGCAACAGGGACAGAGGCAGCCCGACATAGCCAAGTCCAATGACGCCGATTTTGGCGGTGTGCGCGGCCAGACGCTCATGGCGCTCCAGTGCGATCTTAGGCAGGTGTACGAGAGGGGAGGTGGTCGTTGCAGTAGACATAGCCACGATTATCGCATCCGGCAACCTTCCTGCCAGCACTTCTCCTTGCCACAAACGTTGCAGTTTTGGTGCCACGTTCCGAGCATCGCCACATCCTCCTCCACGCATTAGTTCTACCTTCTATTCCCCACCAAAGTTGCATTGGCGTTCCGCCTCCCGATGGCATACAAAAGTAGGTGACGCCCACCGCACCTGGCCCGCTCTCCCCGCCAGGTACGAAAACAAGCACGTAAACATTTCGCTTCAAATGGTCCGCAAGTCCTCGTAGTAGTTGGCCTTGCGCGGAGGTTCTAAATGGCTCGTTATCTCATTACAGGCATAGCCGGTTTTATCGGCTCCTCGCTCGCCCACGCCCTCGTCCAACAAGGCCACGAAGTTCAGGGCGTCGACAACCTCTCCACCGGAAACCTCGACAACCTTGCCGCCATCCGCGACAAAGTCTCCTTCCAGCAGATGGATATTCAGGACGTTCAGGGCATGAAAGAAGCCTGCAAAGGCGTCGATATCATTCTCCACCAGGCCGCCCTAGCCTCCGTGCCCCGCTCCGTCAAGGACCCTGTCACCTCGCACGAGTCCAACATCAACGGCACCCTCAACACCCTCATCGCCGCACGAGACGCTGGCGTCCGCCGCATCGTCTACGCCGCATCCTCTTCGGCCTACGGCGACCAGCCCACGCAGCCCAAGCACGAAGAGATGCAGCCCATGCCGCTCTCGCCCTACGCCGTCCAGAAGCTCACCTGCGAGTACTACATCCAGTCCTTCCACCGCGCCTACGGGCTGGAGGGCATCTGCCTCCGCTACTTCAACATCTTTGGCCCCCGCCAGGCTGCCGATTCGCCCTACTCCGGCGTCATCGCCCAGTTCACCTTCAAGATGATGGCCGGCGAAACACCAACCATCTTCGGCGACGGCCTCACCAGCCGCGACTTTACCTATATTGACAACGCCGTCAGTGCCAACCTGCTCGCTGCCGTCGCCCCCCGCGAGGTCGCCACCGGACAGGTCTTCAACGTCGGCACCGGCAATAGCCACACCCTCAACGAGGTCTACCAGACCATCGCTGACCAGCTCGGCTTCACGGAAAAGCCCAACTACGGACCGCCTCGCGCCGGAGACATTCAGCACTCCCTCGCCAAGATCGACAAGGCCCGCATCAATATCGGCTATGAACCCAAGGCCCACTTCCACGAAGGCCTCCGCAAGACCGTGGCCTGGTATCTGGAAGAGAAAGAAAAGAAGCAACCCACCGCCGTCCACGCTTAATACAGCTTGCCCTTGCTCTACCAATCGCAACCGGAACAAAAAGAAAGGCCGCCAGATTTCTCTGGCGGCCTGCTTTATTGCCTCATCAGACTGGCCGGAACCTCCCGGGAACCAGCCGTTCTGTTGAAGCAGTTAGACTACGAACGCATCCGGCGGAACAGAGCACCAGCGGAACCGATCAAGCCGGTGCCGAGCATCAGCAAGGAGCTGGGCTCAGGAACGGTGGTCAGCGAACCGCTGAAGTCCAGACCAGAGGGGTTTCCGACCTGGCCTACAGGCTGGAAGCCAGCCTGCTGAACAACGAACGTCAAGGTCTGGCTGCCGGCACCAAGAGTTGCGCCGAAGTTGTAGGTGCTGAGAACAGTGCAGTTAGGGGTGTTATCGGCGCAGTGCGAGTTGCCGCCCAGAGCGCCAAGAGCTACCAACTGCGTGCTGTTCAGGTACACAGCAACGGTATCGTCAGCCTGAACCGTCAAGGTGCCGCCGTAGATACCGCCGAGAGCATTGAAGGTCGAGGTGAAGGTGTAGTAGCCCATCGCCGGGTTAGACGTGTTGACTGGTCCAGCATTGGCTGAAACGCCAACCCAGCTCGAGTTCGCAGTCACGGGGTTCCAAACCGTGCTCGGATCCAGCTTGTAAGTGTTCGCGGGCGCACCAACTACCGGAACCTGGCTGGAGCTGCTGTAGCCGGTGTAAGCCAGAGCAGTGTTGCCAGCTACAACTGCAGCGGTGGAACCGCCGGTGGAGTATGCGGTGGGGTTGCCGGTAGCGTAGCTACCGAGAACGATCGTGTCAGCAGACGCGCTGGCGGCCGAAGCTACCAATACCGCTGCCAAGGCAGAGAGGGTAAAGAGGTTTTTCATGATTTCTCCTTGAGTTAGTCCGCTTGCAGCGGGGCCCAAAATTTATTCAGGTGAAATTTCGTTAATGAACTTGCCGTGTGACGTAACTCTTGGCCTCGATCCACCGAAGTCAAGCTGTAGGTGTCACCGCTTCCGTACAGCGGGCGATGTTGTAAGTGCAACTGAATCACCAAAGCCAAAACCTTTCAATTCAGCACTTTGTTATTTCCCAAAGTGGTAAACCTGAAAAACTTTGCATACTGAATGGCAAATCTATGGCGCTTTGGGACTCAGCCGGGGAATACTTCCCTGAACCAATTCAACGCGCTCTCAGCAAACTGATGCCTCAAGATCCCCAGCAATCCGCCCGGGAACCCTTTACTCATGCAGCCTTGCACTACATGATGCAGATCAAATGCCAAACCAGAACTTTATATAAATCAACCACTTACAAATCAAATACTACCCAGATGGGCAAATTAGTACACAGTAGTGTGGACACAACAGGAACTTTTTTGGACATAAGTGAAAAATCGCTGCATTGCTTGCGACATGTATCAACAAGATCAATAAGATACAACTCCAAAAAACATCACAACCACCATGCCACCCAATCCCGTTTGCATCTAAACTGCTGTAACCAACCCCGGCGCTAACCGATCCAAGCTATCTTCAGTCCCATCCATCCAGCACCTTCACGGTTCACCAGCAAAGGCTCCCCTAAACAATGCGCATCTCCTCCGTCGGAACGGCCTACCCTCCTCACCGCTACCCTCAGGCCGAAATCTCCCAGGCTCTCCTTGAGCGCTGGGCCGGCAAGCTTGAAGAGCCTCGCCTCCTCACCCGCCTCCACGCCAACTGCGGCGTCGAGTTCCGCAACCTCGCCCTGCCGTTGGAGGACTACCCCAAACTCGTCGGCTTCGGCCAGACTAACTCCGCATGGATCACAGCCGCCGTAGAGCTGGGCGAGCTCGCCGTCACCCGCGCCCTCGACCGCGTCGGCATCACTGCTGCGGACGTCTCCGCCATCTTCTTCGCCTCCGTTACCGGGATCGCCAGTCCGACCATTGACGCCCGCCTCATCAATCGAATGCCGTTCCCCGTCAACGTCAAGCGCACTCCCATCTTCGGCCTCGGCTGCGTCGCCGGAGCAGCAGGAGTCGCCCGCGCCGCCGACTACGTCCGCGCCTTTCCTAAAGAAATTGCCCTCCTCCTCTCCGTTGAGCTCTGCTCCCTCACCTGGCAGGATGACGACCAGTCCGTCGCCAACCTCATCTCCACCGGCCTCTTCGCCGACGGGGCCGCAGCCGTCCTCATCGCCGGGGCCGAGAGCAAACTCGCCGCTCCCACCATACCCAGCCCCAAAATCCTCGCCACCCGCTCCACCTTCTATCGCAACACCGAGCACGTCATGGGCTGGGACATCGGCGACCTCGGCTTCAAGATCGTCCTCTCTCCCGACGTTCCCAAAATCGTCCACGAAAACTTCCTCGGCAATGTCACCGGCTTCCTCACCGATCATCAGCTCACCCAGGCTGATATCAGCTCCTACATCTTCCACTCCGGCGGCCCCAAGGTCCTCGAAGCTATGGAGACCTCCCTCTCCCTCCCTCCCAACGCCCTCGCCCCTTCGTGGAAGTCCCTCCGCGAGGTCGGCAACCTCTCCGCCGCCTCCGTACTAGCCGTCTTGGAAGACTTCCTCACTATCCATCCCGGCGCACCCGGAACCTACAGCATCCTCGCCGCCATGGGCCCAGCCTTCTGCTCCGAGCTGGTCCTGTTGCAGTGGTAACAAATCCTTCGCAAATGGTCCGCAACCATAAGTAACTAAAAGCTGCGGGGCAAGTCATACAGGTATCGAAATTAGACCTGCCCCGCGCCTACCCTATGCAAGCCACCCCGCACGAGCCCGCCCACCTCACTCACCCTGACGTCTTCATCGCGGGCGGAGGTCCCGCCGGTCTGGCAGCCGCAATAGCTGCCGCCCAGCATGGCCTCTCCGTCCACGTCGCCGACGGCATGGTCCCGCCCATCGATAAAGCCTGCGGCGAAGGCCTCATGCCTGACACTCTCGAAGCCCTCACCCACCTCGGCATTAACTCCCAGGCCGTCGCCCAGGCTGAAAGCCACCCTTTCCGTGGCATTCGTTTCATCACCACCGACCGCTCCGGCCAACGCCTCACTACTCAAGCAGAATTTCCCCTCGGGGAAGGTCGTGGTATGCGTCGCACCCTGCTCCACCAGCTCCTGATTGATCGCGCCACCGCGCTCGGTGTCCAGTTCAGTTGGCAGACCGTCGTGCAGGGCATCGAAGCCGCGCAGGGCAGCGCCCGCAGCACTGTCCGTACCAATCGCCACACCCTTCACCCACGCACCATCGTCGGAGCGGATGGCCATCAGTCCCGTATCCGCGCCTGGGCCCACCTCGACCGCGCCACCATCAGCGCCCGCCGCATCGGCCTTCGCCAGCACTTTGCCCTCGCACCCTGGTCCCCGTACGTCGAGGTCTATTGGAGCAATCACGGCCAGGCCTACGTTACGCCCATCGGCCCCAATGAGATCTGCGTCGCCTTTATCGCCCATCGCAAACACACCTCCATCACAGAGGCCCTCGCCCATTTTCCTGAGCTCCACCACCGCCTCGCCTACGCCCTGCCGACAAATACGCCACGCGGTTCCATCACCCTCAGCCGCAAGCTCCATCGCGTCACCCGCCACAACGTCGCCCTCATCGGCGACGCGTCCGGCTCCGTCGACGCCGTCACCGGAGAAGGTCTCGGCCTCTGCTTCCGTCAAGCCATAGCTCTCGGCAACACCCTCGCGCAAGCCATCCAGTCACCCGCCACGCCCAACCCTCTCTCGTCCTACCAGCAAGCCCACATCGATCTCCAAAAGCTCCCGCACTTCATGGCCCGCACCATGCTCCTGCTGGATAGCTCCCCGCACCTCCGCAACCGCACCCTCACCGTCCTCCAGCGACGCCCTCACCTCTTCCAGCACATGCTCCGCGTTCACGTAGGTCAGGCTCCCATCCGCCTCTTCGGCTCCAACGGTCTCCTCGCCACCGGAGCCCACCTGCTGGTCGGCTAGTGCTCGCATCTGCCTCACCCTTTACATCCCATCCCCATCCTTGTAAGTTGACCTCACAGACCAAGTCCAACAGGAACGGAAGCAATCATGGCTCTCACCCAAGACGAAATCGCCGCACGCTGTATCGACATCATCGCCAAATCCAAGGCCATCCCTGTCGAATCCGTCACCCTCGCCAGCACCTTTGACTCCCTCGCCATCGATTCCCTCGACAAGATCAACATCTCCTTCGAGGTCGAAGAAGCCTTTGACATCGAGATCCCCGACGACGCCCTCGGCTCCCTCAAAACCGTCGGAGATGTCGTCACCGGCGTTGAAAAAATCCTCGCCGCCGCACCCGCCGCCGAATAGTCTCTCTCCTCAACCCGGACCACCAACCTCAGGTCTCCC
>JANYER010000403.1 GCA_025359825.1 Granulicella sp. | reverse complement strand
GTGGCGCCGATGCGTTGATGGAAGCTTGGGTGGTACCCGCGTGGACCGGGCCCTGTGAGGGTCGGTCACACTCTCTTTTGCCAGGTCCGTCCACAGGTTGCCCCCCTCCGAACAAGGCCCTCTGTTTAAACTCCTCACGGGGAACAGCGGGTTGCGGGACGAGCGGTGGTGGCGGGCGTCGATCGGCCCTCTGGTCAACCCGGCACCCACGCGGGACCGGCCTCATTCGTGTGCCCAGCGGGATTTTGCCGGGCCTTGCGCTGGCCCCGGACTTTTGCCCCAGGATGAGGCCTGCGGGTGTGGCACCACTCACACCAGGGTGGGTAGGTCCGGCTTTGGTGCGCCCACCCATCACCTGGGGTGACCTGGAGCAGCCAAGGCCACCCAGCCCTCTGACCCTAGTGCCTGCCACCTTGGCCTTCCATTTGCACAAGTGCTTGGCATGGGAGTTGTCTCCTTTCTCTCATGGGGCTCAATGACCCCCCTTTTCTCTAAGTGCTGGCATGGGAGTTGCCACCCCGTCCTTGCCCTTCTAGCGCCTGTATGGGCACTGACCAAGGGAGCCGGTGGGTAGCCTGGGTCAGCCCTTTGACTTTGGACCTCCGGCAGCAGGGGCTAGTGCTCAGGCCTCACATCAAGCTGAGGTTGGGCCCTGGACCCAAACGCCTGGCCCAAGGCTCCGGCCAGTCTAGGTACTATGGTGGGTAGTCCAGTAATCAGTCTGGTAGGTACTCTGATAGGTAGTCTGCGGGGTAGTCTAGTATGTTGTCTGGGTACCGGTGTACTCTGGGTGTAGGGACCAGGCAGTCGGGTTGGTAGTCGACTGGGTAGTCTGTTAGGCAAGTCTGCTAGGTAGTCTGCTATGTAATCTGAGTAGTCTACTGGGTGGTCTGGAAAGTCCACTTGGTAGTCTGCTGGGTGATCGAGCATGATCTAGTAGGTGATCGAGTAGGTAGTCTGGGGAGTCTGCCAGGTAGTCTGCCAGGTAGTCTGCCCGGTAGTAGGGGTTGTCTGCTGGGTGATCGAGGTGGTGATCGAGCATGATCTGGTAGGTGATCGAGTAGATAGTCGGGGTAGGTCAACTAGGTGATCTTAGTAGGCAGTCTGGGCACAGCCTACTAAGTAGTCTGCACAGTCTGCCCTGTAGTCGGGGTAAGTCAACAGGGTGGTCTGGGCACAGTCTATCGAGTAGTCTGGGTACAGTCTGCTGGGTAGTCTCGGCATGGTCTCCTTCTGTTTCCAGCTTCACACTGCAGGCCCAGCAACGTCCTGGCATGCAGTTGCCACAGAGCAAAGCATACCCCGAGGCTTGCATCGCATAACTGGGTGTGGCCTGCAAGCACCCCCTGGCTCAATGACTTGCTGTGGACTGTCAGCAGCAGGTTTCCACTGGCGCAGCCAATGCCATGCCATGCACCCGCCTCGCAGTGCACCTTGGCGTGTGGACATGCCCCCCCCTTGTTCCATCACACACACATGTGTCCCATTGAGTGACCCAATGAGATTGTATCCCCAGTGTGGTGGAGCCTGTCAAGGAAGACACCCTGACTTTGGGCCCTCCCTACTGCCCTGCCTGTGCTGTGCTGTGCTGCCCGGGCATGCTGCAAGTGCCGAGTGGTGCCGGGACTCCCTCTGTCGGAGTGGGGCTTCCCCTTAAGCAGAGAACATTAGCACCATGGCGGAAGGCATCATGCGTCCTGCAAATCCCATGAGTCATGCTTCGGTCGCTTCCGACACGCGCTATCAGAGCTCTGGGCCCGCGTGCTGCTATGCTCGGACCATCGACGCTGCGCCCCCGCCCATAGACTCTTGCATGCGAAGTGGTATACGTATCCCGGGACCAATTCCCGCGTTTTCTCCCGCGAGCGCCGTGGCCTCGCTCTCGCCACGCAGCAGCTTGCTGTCGGCAGAGCGTAGAGGCGACACGAGCAACATTTCCCACTCGCCGGAATCGGGATTTTCGCGGTCGGCAAGCGCTAGCCGCCGCTTCACACCCGTTCGAGGCCTGGTCCCCTTATAAAGTGTTGACCCAGTTTATAGCCCGATTGATCGGGAGGATCTGTGGCTCTGAAAAAACACAAGGGGGAAGGGGAGCGAGATCCTGGAGTGCTATTTTGGGGCAAGTGAAAGTGTGGAGAAGGGATGAAGGCAAAACGATCGGTGAATGTGAGTCGAACACTCGACTGGGCCATCAAAGCCCGGTTGAGCACTGACCACCTAGCCTGCCGTTGAGCCTTCGCAGCCCGGAAAGGGAAGCGGCGTCCGAGGTGAAAGCTAAGTGGCGCCACCCCGACCGGATGGGAGATAGCGGCATCGAGACGAGCGCTTGCCATGGGTGGCAGCGGCCATCCGTGCAGACGCAAGCGGTCGACTCGCCCAGCCATTCAATGAGGCAGGGCCCCCGGCAAACAGCCGGAGGTTCAGCCTGTCACCGCAGCATCCGCTGCAGGTGACGCCTGATGGGAGACTCGTGCAGTATACCTGAACGGCAGCGCGGGAAACCGAACCTTCAGCTCACCCTGCGGCTAGTGGGACTGCGCACTGTGCAGACCCCTGACAGCCAAGGGGTAGCGCCGAGCCTGGGGGTCCGAGCGTGCGGGTCGTCTGTGTGTCAGTGCTACCAGCGGCACGTGTTGGGGCTCCTTGCCCCGCGCCTCTGCCTCGCCTGCCCTGACCACGGTCACCTGTCCGCTGCACCGGACCCTTCCAGGTGAGAGTTACTAGCAAGCTCAGAGAGGCATCGAAGTCATGGGCCTGACCGGATCCGTCTGGTCATGGCCTGGCATGCCAAAGCCCACGGCGAAGAACTCCTGCGCCCGCACCGGGCGCACGGACGTCTCCATGGGAGGGGTCGAGCGGGGGGGCCAGCCCCCAGACTCGCCGGGCGGTTGTCGACTCCCTGCTACGGGGGTCGGCTGTCTCGGTGGAGGCTGGGGCCGCGCCCGCCTGCTCGGCCAGCGTTGCAAGGCAGCTACCTGGTTGATCCTGCCAGTAGTCATATGCTTGTC
>JANYER010000361.1 GCA_025359825.1 Granulicella sp. | reverse complement strand
TAGGCAAGGGGTTCTAGGTTCTAGGAGGGGGTTCTGGGTTCTAGGAAGGGGGAGGCAGTCGGGAGGTGGTGTCTTTCTGGGGGTTTTGGGGGGGGAGTGTGCTGGTGAGGCCCAAAGGCGGCCGGGGGGCGCTTATGGGGCTTAGGCAAGCAAGCTGGGCCCGCGCGAGCAGGGGCCCGGGCGCCGCGCGGGTCGAGTTTCTGGGCAAAGCATTGCTAGATGAAGGATCGGGAAGAGTGCGAGGCGGAAAGGGGAAGATCAGGTGGGGATTAATTATTGCAGGCCGGAGCGCGCGAATGCGCAGCGCGGCACAGCACGCGGCCGGCGGCCGGCTAGCTGGGCGGCCGGCGGCTGCCGTTTGCTCGGGAAAGTGCTCAGGGATATGCTACTGACATGCCGCCGGCTGCATCATCCCCCGTCTTCAAAAAGGCGTCGTCTCTGACGCATGGAAGTCTCTGAAAACATCCAGGTGCTTGACTCGCGACTCGGGTTCCCATGTGGACTCGTAGGCCGGGTATCCCTGCCACTTGACGAGGTAGAGGCGCCTCTGTTGGCGTCCCTGTCCTCTGGTGCGTCTCGCCAAGATACGCTCCACGATGTAGTGGTCTGGGCCAAGTTCGGTGACTGGTGGGGGCCGGGTTCGTGAGTCGCGCATGGGGAAGGTGGCAGAGGTGTGGAAGGGCTTGAGAAGGGACACGTGGAAGACTGGGTGGACTTGCATTGTGGGTGGGAGCTCCAGGCGGTAGGCGACCGGGGAGACAATGTGAGTAACCTTGAAAGGACCCTCGAACTTGGGCAAGAGCTTCCTAGCTGGACCGGATCCGCGAAGGTTGAGGTTGACAGTGGACAGAAGGACTTGGTCGCCAACTTGGTAGGTGACGTCGCGGCGGTGTTTGTTCTCGTAATCGCGTTGGCGCTGTTGGGCTCGGCCCAAGGCAGTTTTGGCGGTGGAGATGCTGGTGCGGATGGTCTCAAGGAAATCTTCAGTGGCTTGGTTGGGCGAGGTCTCGGATTGTCGACGGAAAACGGCCGGGACGTTCGGGTGCTGCCCGTAGTTCAAGAAGAATGGTGTGTGACCGGTGGATGCCTGGACGGAGTTGTTGTAAGCGAACTCGGCGCCTGTGAGGTGTTGGTCCCAATCGTTGTGACGCTCGTTGGTGTAAGCTCGTAGCATGTCTTCTAGGGTGCGATTAGTGCGCTCGCTTTGGCCATCTGTCTGAGGGTGGTAAGAGGTTGACATCCCAAGGCGTGTGCCGGTGAGGTTGAACAAGCTCTTCCAAAAGTTGGAGATGAAGCGCGGGTCTCGGTCGGAGATGATAGTGGTCGGGATGCCATGGTGCCTGAACACCGTGTCGTAGAACAAGCGAGCCACTCCGGGTGCATCAACCGTGGTTGTGGTGGAGGCGAACAACACTCGCTTGCTGAGACGGTCGGTGAAGGTAACTATGGCATCTAGTCCGCGGGGGGTCTTGGGCAACTGAGTGATGAGGTCCATTGTGACTTGTTCCCATCGGAGCTCGGGCGTGGGTAGCGTTTGTAGGAGCCCGGCGGGTGCTTGGTTGGTGGGCTTGTTTCGTTGGCAAGCCGGGCAGGTGCGCACATATTCCTTGACGGAGGCGGCTAAGCCAGGCCAGGAGTAGTTGCGTGCCAGTTTCTCGAGGGTCTTGTCACGACCAACATGGCCGGAGATGGGGGAGTCGTGATGCTCTCGGAGGAGGATGGATTTGATCTCGGGGTCGTCTGGGATGCATAACTTGTCGCCATTGAAGATGAGGCCGTCGTGGGATGTATAACCGTCGGCTCCAAGTTGGATGGTCTTGAAGTGAGGGTCTTGGGTGTAGGCTGCCTTGATGTTGTCCTTGAGGCTGGAGCCGATGTTGACGTGGGTGATGGCACTGAGAGTGTGAATGCGATGGTCTATGCGGCGACTAAGGGCATCGGCTACAATGTTGTCTTTTCCGGGCTGGTAGTCGATGGTGAAGTCGAATCGAGACAAGAATTCCATCCAACGGGCTTGGCGGCGGGACAAGGTAGGCTGGGAGTGGAGGTAGCGCAGGGAGGCATGGTATGTGATGGCTTTGGACTTGGCGCCCTCTAGGTAGTGTCGCCACTTGGTGTAACAATGGAGGAGGGCGAACATTTCTTTCTCGTGGACCGGGTAGTTGAGTTGTGCAGGTCCAAGTTTGCATGACTCAAAGGCGAGGGGTTGCAGGCCTTGTCCTTGGTCTTGGCATAGTACTCCGCCCACGGCAAAGTCGGAGGCATCGGTGATGACGGTGTAGGGTAGCTCGGGGTCTGGAGTGGCCAGGACTGGCGCTGCCAGCATAGCGGTCTTGAGGGCTCGGAAGGCGTTGTCCTCGGCATCACCCCATGCGAAAGGTTGAGTCTTCTTGGCTAGGGCCGTAAGGGGCGCAGCGATGCCGGAGAAGTTGCGGATGAAGCGACGATAAAAGTTGGCTAGGCCGTGGAAGGATAGCACCTCGGTGGGGTTGCGAGGAGTGGGCCAGTCAGCAATGGCTGACAACTTGGCGGGGTCCGGGCGGACTCCATCAGCGCTGACGACATGGCCCAAAAACTCCATCTCGGTCTTGAACAGCTCGCACTTGCCAGGGTGAGCGTACAGCTTGTGTTCTCGGAGGATGTCTAGGACTAGGCGAAGGTGTGTCTCGTGCTCTTCTTCATTCTTGGAGTAGATGGCTAGGTCGTCTAGGTAAATGATCACGAATTGGTCTAGGTAAGGCCGAAAGATGTCGTTCATGAGGGTCTGGAAAGTAGCAGGGGCGTTGGTAAGCCCGAAACTTAGGACTAGGAACTCGAAGTGGCCATAGCGGGTATTAAAGGCCGTCTTGGGGACATCTTCTGGGGAAACTCGAATTTGGTGGTAGCCGGAACGGAGGTCGATCTTGGAAAACACGGTGGAGCCATGGAGGCGGTCTAGGAGCTCGTCGATGCGGGGCAAGGGGTAGGCGTTGCGAATGGTGCCTTTGTTGAGGGCTCGATAGTCGATGCACATGCGCAAGTCGCCCCCCTTCTTCTTCACAAAGAGCACCGGCGCGCCGTAGGGGGACTTGGAGGGTTGGATGAATCCATGGTCGGTGAGTTCGCCTAACTGTTTCTTGAGTACATCCTGCTCGTTGGGCGAAAGCCGGTATGGGGATCGGTTGGGAGGTGCAAAGCCAGGCTCGAGGTCGATCTTGTGGTCCACTGCTCGGGAAGGCGGTAAGCCAGGGGGTAGGCTCTCTGGAAAAACGTCGGCATACTCTGCTCGAAGGGCGATGTCTCTCGGGTGTTGGGCAGTGGAAGTCTCGGGGGTCTCGGCCTCGGCAGGGCGAACGACAGCTAGGAAGACCTCGTGCTGTCGAGCTAGGTGAGCGAATTGTTTGGGGGTGACAAGCCGGGCGTGGATGGTAACCGCAGGGCCAAGGCCAAATTTGCATGGTGTGGCACGGCCTTGCGAGAGCTTGATCTCATGAGTGCGCCAATTGATGCTTGGATTGTGGGCTTTGAGCCAAGGCATGCCGAGGATGAGGTCGGCGCCCGAGAGTGATGAGAGCACGGTAGCGTGGATGGTCTCGCGGTAGCCGGGGGTGGAGAACGTGGCAACGGCTCGCTTGTGACAGGTGTCGATGTGCCCATTGGCAAGGCGCACTTGCATAGTGTGGTCGGTGCGGATGAGAGTGAGGCCTAACTTGTGTGCGAAGGCGGAGGAGATGAAGTTGCCGCTGGATCCGCCGTCCACCATGATAGTTCCTTGGCAAAGGGTGGTTCCATTTGTGAAGGTGGCGGGGAACTTGAGCAGCTCGGCGAGAGGGTCGTCTAGATTGGCGGCTACGCAAAGCATCTCGGTCTTGGTGGTCTTCGGCTTTGCTCGGGGGCTTTCTGGGTTCTTGGGGGCCTTAAGAGTCTCGGACGGGGGCAATTCGGGGTCTCGGGTGGTCTCGGGTTCGTGATCATGTGGTTCTCGAGGGTCTGGAGGTAGCCCGGAGGTGGCCAAGGGAGGCTCGATA
>JANYER010000264.1 GCA_025359825.1 Granulicella sp. | reverse complement strand
CGATCATATAAATGAACGACTTAGACTTAGACGATACACGGTGATACACTCAGAATTGGCTTGAGGTGCTAGCGCCGCAAGGCATAGGGGTTCAAGTCCCCTCCTCCGCACCAATCCAAATCTCAACAGGTTAGCCTTCCGACTTCGGAGGGCTTTTCCTTTGCAGTCAAAGGAAGAAGCGCATAGTCCATTCGACTTAGTTTACTCTTCCATGACAACTATTGGCTCCCCCAAGATTAATAGCCCTATTCGAGACCTCACGCGCACCTTTCTGACAGTCGAGTGCCACCACAAAACGCAAGTCTCTGCCTCTGGACGCAAAGCTCTGGAGTGTTCAAAACTTTCAGAAGCGGGACGAGCCCTGGTGGCGGACGAGTAGGGTATTCTGGGCTTTCCTGTGGCTAACGAAACTACAACCGATGCGAACATGCTGACTCCTGTGATGCGGCAGTATTTTGCCGCGAAGGAGCAGTACCCGGACTGCCTGATGTTCTGCCGGATTGGGGACTTCTACGAGCTGTTCTACGAGGACGCGATCCTGGGGGCGCGGGAGCTGCAACTTACCCTGACGGCGCGGGACCGGGAGAAGAAGCAGCCGATGTGCGGGGTTCCCTACCATGCGGCGGAGATTTACATTCAGAGGCTGCTGAAGAAGGGTTACCGGGTCGCCCTGTGCGAGCAGATGGAAGACCCGAAGACAGTCAAAGGAATCGTTAAGCGAGAGGTGACGCGGGTGCTGACGCCGGGGACGGCGATGGACCCTGCGCTGGGAGCGGAGCAGAGTAACTATTTAGCTAGTGTGTTTGTTCAGGGTTCTGGTGTAAGCAGCTTATGCGGAATGGCTTTGTTGGATTTATCCACGGGAGAGTTTCGCGCTACCGAATTCCCTGGGGCGGGTGCCTGGGCGAGTGTGGTGGATGAGCTGGGGCGGGTGCGACCGGTGGAGTTGCTGTATGGCTCTGGACTGCTGGGCGGTGTAAATCTTGCTGGCGAGACGGAAAGTATGGCTGGGCTGGATGGGATTCGGACCAAAACTGCGGTGGATGAGTGGGTATTTTCCGCGGAGTATGGGCTGCCCCTATTGCGGAACCATTTCAAAGTGCACTCTTTGGATGGAATGGGCTTGGCCGGACATGAGGCGGCGGCGGTGGCGGCGGGGGTATTACTCCACTACATCCAGAAGACCAAGCAGGGTGCGGTCGAGCACATAGAAGGGGTTCGGTACTACGAGCGGTCAACCTGCCTGGAGCTGGACGCGGTGAGTGTGCGAAACCTGGAGCTGGTGGAGCCGCTGTTCTCTGGCGAATCGGCGCAGACGACGCTGTTTTATACCCTGGATGCGTGTTGCACGCCGATGGGGAAACGGCTGCTGCGAGCTACGCTGCTGCGGCCCGCAAGCGATTTAACGGAGATTGAGGCTCGGCTGGCGGCGGTGGGTGAGGCGGTGGCCGATCTGCGCGGGCGTGAAGGCATCCGGCGGTCGATGGACGGCGTACTGGACCTGGAGCGGTTGCTGGCTCGGGTTGCGGTTGATACGGCTGGGCCTCGGGAGGTAATGGCGCTGGCCGGGACGCTGGGGTGTCTGCCGGGAGTGGTGCGGGCGGTTGGAGTATTTGAGGCGGCGCGTTGGAAGGAGCTCTCAGCGGCGCTGGACCCTCTAGAGGACCTGCACGCGAGGGTGGTGGCGACGATTGCGGAGGAGCCGCCGGTGAACTTTGCGGATGGCGGAGTGATTCGCATGGGAGTGGATGCGGAGCTGGATGATCTGCGCGAGTTGAGCCGAAGCGGGCGGCAGGCGTTGGTGGCGATTGAAGAACGGGAGCGCACGCGGACGGGGATTGGGTCGCTCAAGGTGCGGTTCAATTCGGTCTTCGGGTACTACCTGGAGGTGACGAAGGCGAATGCGAAGTCGGTTCCGGCGGACTATGAGCGGAAGCAGACCCTGGTGAATGCGGAGCGGTTCACGACGTCGGAGCTGAAGGAGTATGAAGCTAAGATCCTGACCGCGCAGGAGCGATCAGGCGAGATTGAGCGGCGAATCTTTGCGGAGCTGCGGCGGGAGCTGCTGGCAGCAGCGGGGCGGATGCGGGAGTCGGCGCGACAGGTGGCGGAGATTGACCTGCTGGCGAATTTCGCGCATCTGGCGGTGCTGCGAGGGTGGAGTCGTCCGCAGGTGGAGGTGTCGGGTGCGCTGGAGTTTGTGGCGGCGCGGCATCCGGTGGTGGAGCGGCGGCTGGAGGAGAGTGGTGGCGGACGGTTTGTGCCGAACTCGGTGTATCTGGACGCAGATGCGGGCCCGGCGGTATTGCTGATTACGGGGCCGAATATGGGTGGTAAAAGCACGTATCTGCGGCAGGCGGCGCTGCTGGTGGTGATGGCACAGTGTGGGTGTTTTGTGCCGGCGGAACGGATGAGGCTGGGGTTGGTGGACCGGATTTATACGCGAATTGGGGCGAGCGACAACGTGGCGCGGGGGCGGTCGACGTTCATGGTGGAGATGACCGAGACGGCGGCGATTTTGAATACGGCGACGGCAAAAAGTCTTGTACTACTGGATGAGATGGGGCGCGGAACTGCAACATACGATGGGCTTTCACTTGCCTGGGCAACGGTTGAGTTCCTACATGACAAGATTGGGGCGCGGACACTGTTTGCCACGCATTATCACGAGCTGACGCTACTGGCGGAGCGGCTGGAGCGGCTGAAGAATCTGCGGGTGACGGTGAAGGAGACTTCGACAGGGATCGTGTTTTTGCATACGGTGGAGGCGGGGCCAGCGAGCAAGAGTTATGGCATTGAGGTCGCTCGGCTGGCAGGGCTGCCGGCGGGGGTGATTGGGCGGGCGCGGGAGGTGCTGAAGTTGCATGAGAAGGCGGAGTCGCAGCAGGTGGCTTCAGCGTTGGCGCGGGAGAGTGGCGCTCCGCAGCAGATGCAGATGACGATGTTTACGCCTCTGTCGCAGAAGATTGTGGACCGGCTGGGCGAGGTGGATGTGGATGAGATGACTCCGCGCGAGGCTTTGAATTTGCTGGCGGAGTTGCAGCGAGAATTGAAGGGGGCGTGATGGCAAAGAGCATGGTGGTGGCAGGGGTGATGAGCGGGACTTCAGTGGATGGGGTGGATGTGGCGTTGTGCCGGATCTCGGCTGAGGCCGATGGCGGGCCGCGGATAAAGGTGATCGGGCATGTGGGGGTTGGGTACTCGAAGGCGGTACGGGCGGCGGTGCTGCGGGTGATGGAGGGTGGGGCGGTGACGGCGGGGGAGATGTCGCGGCTGAACTGGCGGTTGGGTGCAGTGTATGCGGATGCGGTGGAGGCGGCGGCTCAGAAGTTTGGGGTTAAGGTGGGGCTGGTGGGGTGTCATGGGCAGACGGTGTTTCATGAGGCTGCTGGCGTGAAGTTTCTGGGGAGAGCGGTGCGGTCGGCTATACGCTCTACCTGGCAAATGGGTGAGGCGAGCGTGGTGGCGGAGCGGCTGCGGTGTCCGGTAGTGAGTGATCTTCGTTCGGCGGATTTGGCGGCGGGTGGGCAGGGTGCTCCGCTGGTGCCGATACTGGATTACGTGATGTTTCGGTCGGCGAAGGTGAACCGGGTGATGCAGAATCTGGGTGGGATTGGGAATTTGACGGCGATTCCAGCGGGCGCTGGTGTCGATGGGGTGATGGCGTTCGATACGGGGCCGGGGAATATGGTAATCGACGGGTGCATGGAGCGGCTGTTTGGGAAAAAGTATGACCGGGGCGGAGCTGTCGGCCGGCGGGGCTTGGTGTTGCAAGGAGTAGTGGATGGGGTGTTGGGGGAGAGGTACTTCTCTGCCCTTCCGCCGAAGAGTTGTGGGCGAGAGGAGTTTGGGGCGGCGTTTGTTTTGCGGTTCATTGAGGCATGCAAGAGCGCGGGTGGGAGCGACGCGGATGTGGTGGCTACCGCCACTGCTTCGACGACGGCTTCGGTGGTGGATGCGTATCGGCGATTTGTGTGGGAGCATTTTGCGACAGCGGGGTCTACGGCTGTGCTGGCAAAGACGGAGTTTGTGGTGGCGGGGGGTGGTGTGAAGAATGCGACTCTGATGGGAATGTTGCGGGATGGTTTGGGGGCGCTGGGAGTGCGGGTTCGGGAGATGGGGGAGTTGGGGGTTGAGCCTCAGGCGAAGGAGGCCGTGGCGTTTGCGCTGTTGGCTTGGCTGACTTGGAATCGGTTGCCGGGGAATGTGGTGCGGGCTACGGGGGCGGAACGGGCGGTGGTTTTGGGGAAGGTGAGCTTCGGATGAAGATTTCCGAGGTGAAAAGAATGCGGTTCGCTGCGCGAATGCCCGCTCATGCGATACGACTGCATGAATGGGGCACCCGGATGTGTGGCGCTTTAATCGTTGCGATGTGTGTTGGTGTGAGTGGGTGTCGTGCGAAGGTGGAGGCGCCGGGGTCGGTGGTGATGATTATTGAGAGTAGTCCCAATAATCTTGATCTGCGGCAGGGGACGGATGCGCAGAGTGAGCGGGTGGGTGGGCTGGTCTTTGATGGGTTGGTGAAGAAGGATGAGCACTTCAATCTGCAGCCCTGGCTGGCTACGGCTTGGGAGCAGCCGGATGCTTTGACGTGGGTGTTTCATCTGCGGGATGGGGTGCGGTTTCAGGATGGGCGCGGGATGGGCGCGGAGGATGTTGCGTGGACGATTCGCAGCATTGTCGACGGGAGTGTTGCGGGTCTGGTGACGGCGAAGGCTGGGTCGTTTGCTTCGGTGGCACAGGTGGAGGTGGTAGATCCGTTGACGCTGCGGGTGCGGTTGAAGCGGTCAGATGCGGGGCTGTTGTTCAACATGAGCGATGGGTTGTTTGGGGTCGTGCCGCGTGGGGCGGGTAAGGATTTTGGGTTGCATCCGGAGGGGACTGGGGCGTTCCGGTTTGTGAGTGCGGTGCAGGATAAGGAAGTGGTGCTTGAGCGGAACCATGACTATTGGGCGGATTCGGGTGCGGCGGATTCGGGTGTGACGGGTTCGGGCTGGAAACCGAGTGGCGGCAAGGTCGAGCGGGTGAGGTTTTCGGTGGTGCCGGATGCGATTACTTCGGCGCTGGAGTTGAAGAAGGGGTCGGCGGACCTGGCGAGTAATGTGGTGACGCTGGACATGATCCATACGCTCGAGCAGGAGCCGAACCTGAAGGTGGAGTCGGTGGGCAGCTCGATTGTGAACTATACGAACTTCAATGTGAACGATCCGGTGTTGAAGGACAGGCGAGTGCGGCAGGCGATTGCTTGTGCGCTCGACCGGCAGGCGATTGTGGATGCGATCTGGCGGGGGCAGGCGCGACTGGCGAATACTCTGCTGCCGATTGGACATTGGGCGGCAGCCTCGGGCGGAGAGATGGTTGCGTATCCGCATGATGTAGAGCGGGCGAAGCGGTTGCTGGACGAGGCGGGATTCAAGCCGGGTAAGAATGGCGTTCGGCTGCGGATTACGTTGAAGACCAGCACCGATGAGACCACTCGGCTGATGGCGGCGGTGATGCAGCAGCAGTTGCGGGCGGCGGGGATCGATCTGCAGCTACGGTCGGCGGAGTTTGGGACGTTCTATGCGGATGTGACCAAGGGCGCGTTCCAGATGTATGCGCTGCGCTGGATCGGGAGCAATGAAGACCCGGACATCTTCCGCTATACCTATGGGTCGGGGAGCTTTCCGCCTAAGGGCGGCAACCGGGGGCGGTACAGCAATACGAAGGTGGACGCGTTGCTGACTGCTGCTGCGGCGGCCACGGACCAAGGAGAACAACGTAAGGACTACGTGGAGGTACAGCGGATTCTGGCGGAGGACCTGCCGGGGATTCCGCTGTGGTATCCCAATAATGAGGTGGTTCATACGCGGAGGCTGGTGGGGGTGAGGCCGCGGGTGAGTGGGAACTTTGATTTTCTGCGAGATTTGGAGGTTCGTTAGTGACGTTGCTACCCCGCAGTATTGCAGCGCGATAAACGTCACATCTCAGGGGCTGCAGCCCGATTCTAAGGCAGGTCAAGATATCCGGGCTGAAGCCCGGACCTATCACCCTAGCAAGAACATCCCGTTGCTAATGCGTCCAACAATTGAACACGGTCAGGGTGCGAAGGGGGCTCCGTTGACCAGAATGCCAGTGGTGGCACCTGTTACATCCAGTTCCTTGACAACGCCGGGAGCGGGGTCTCCGCCGAAGTTGGTGTAGTAGACCAGGACGGTCCAATCTGCAGTGGTGGTTGCGGAGACGAGGTACTGGGTGCCAATACCGAACCGGTAGGTGGTGCCTTTGGGCAGGAAGACGGTGTTTCCTTCTGTGGTGATCTTGGTCCAGGTGACGGGTGGCGGAGCTACACCTCCGCCGAAGGGGGTGCCATTGACGATGACGCCGGTGCCATCCCCTTGTACGTCGAGCTCTTTGACGACTCCGGGAGCTGGATCTCCGCCGAAGTTGGTGTAGTAGACGAGGACGACCCAGTCTGCAGTGGTGGTGACGGAGGCAAGATATTTTGAACCGATGCCGAACCGATAGGTGGTGCCCTTGGGTAGGAAGACGGTATCGCCTTCAATGGCGACCTTAGTCCAGGTGACGGGAGTTACGGGCGGGACGACGACAGGGGGGACGACCACGTTGCCGAAGGGCACGCCATTGACGATGACGCCGGCTCCGGTGCCCTGCACGTCCAGCTCCTTGACGATGCCGTAGGCCGGATCGCCACCTAAGGTGCCGGGTGAGACCACGACGGTCCAATCGGCGCTGGTAGTAGCGGTGGCAAGAAACTGCGTCCCGACGCCGAAGCGGTAGGTGGTGCCCTTGGGCAGGAAGACGGTATCGCCTTCAACAGCAACCTTCGTCCAGGTACCGATTACGGGCGGGACGACGACAGGCGGGACGACGACTACGGTGCCGAAGGGTACGCCATTGACGATGACGCCGGCGCCCGTGCCCTGCACGTCCAGTTCCTTGACGATGCCGTAGGCCGGGTCGCCGCCAAAGTTGCCGGGTGAGACCACGACAGTCCAGTCTGCGGTGGTGGTGGCGGAGGACAGATACTGCGTGCCGACGCCGAAGCGGTAGATCGTGCCCTTGGGTAGGAAGACGGTGTCACCTTCAACGGCTACTTTGGTCCAGGTAATGTTGGATACCGCGGCGGACTTGACCAGAGAGATGGCGGTAGTGTGGGTGAGGGCCGGAGAGGTAGTGGTGCCGGTAATCGTCAGGGGGTAGGTACCAGCAGTGGCCAAAGCGGCGGCGGTGAGGGTCAGTGTCGATGTTGTGCCGGTGGTGCTGGCAGGGCTGAAGACCGCGGTGACGCCAGAGGGGAGTCCGGTGATGGAGAGAGCTACGGAGGGGGTGAAGTTGCTAATGCGCGTGATGGTAACGGTATAGACGGCGGTGCTGCCTGCATCCGGGACGGTGATGGTGGTGGGGCTGGCGCCGAGGGAGAAGTCCGGCGTTGGCGGCAGGACGCAACCTGGCATCGCACGGCAGACGTTCAGGCGGCCGCCAGTGATGGTCTTGCCGGTAAGGCTGGGGATAGGGTCGACGTTTTTGAGAATGACGTCCTTGAGCTGGGCGGTGGTGAGGGTGGTCTTCGAGAGCAGCAGGGCCGCAGCACCGGATACGTGAGGCGTCGCCATGGAGGTGCCGCTAAGGTACTGGTAGCGATTGCCGGGCTGGGTGGAGAGGATGGAGACGCCGGGTGCGCCGAGATGGACGTTGGTGGAGCCGTAGTTGGAGAAGGAGGCCAGACCGTCGTTGTTGTCGGTTGCGGCGACGGCGATGACGTTGGGGAGAGCGTAGTTGGCCGGGTAGGTGGCAGTGATGGTGTTATCGGCGCTGGAATTGCCAGCCGCCGCAACGAAGAGGATGTCGTAGGTATTGGCCTTATTGATCTCGTCGGAAAGGGCCTGGGAGAAGCCGGAGCCGGCCCAGCTATTGGAGAGGACGCGGACGTTGACGCCGGCGATCTTGGCGTGGATAGCGAACTCAATGACGGTGATGGCGTCCGACACGGAGCCGCTGCCGGTCGAGTCCAGGAATTTGAGTGCCATGATGGAGACGTTCCAGTTGACGCCCACGACCCCGAGGTTGTTGTTGCCGACTGCGCCGATGGTTCCGGAGACGTGGGTGCCGTGGAAGTTGTCGTCCATTGGATCGCAGGTTTTGGCGATGGCGTTGTAACCGTGAGTTCCGACGGCGCAGCCACCGATGCCGGTGGGGTTGTTCCACATATTGGCGGCCAGGTCAGGGTGAGTGTAGTCGGTACCGGTATCGACGACGCCGACGACGATGTTCTGTGAGCCAGTGGTGACTGCCCAGGCGGACTCAACTCCGATGTCGGCCTGATTGGTGCCGACGACGCCAAGGATGGTCTGGCCGGAGTTCTTAAGGCCCCAGAGCTGGGCATAGTTGGGGTCGTTGGGCGCGGTAGTGGTGTGGACGATGTAGTCGGGCTCCGCGTAGAGGACGTCATTGCGGAGGGCGAGATCGCGGAGCATGGACGCGGTGTCCTTGCTGCGGGAGTGCATGCGGATGAGGCCTTCGCGGTTGACGGTCTGGGCGGTATCAACGTCTTCGTTCCACTGGGCCTGGGTGATGGTGGCCTGCTCGCTGTGCTTGAACTTGACCAGGACCTGGCCGGCGGCCACTTCACGACCGCGAATCGATTCGGTGCGTCGCTGCGCTGCGGCGGGGAGAACGAGAAGAAGAAGGGACAGTAGACCGAGTTTGGGGCGGTGGAATCGCATGACGTGTCCTTAGCAGCTTTTGAGCTGTTGAGTCGAAATGAGGTGAGCGAGTATGGCGATTTTAAAGCACGACTTTAGAACACGACTTCCGAGCACAGCAAGGAGCAAACTCTATAAAAACTAGCTGTGGTAAAACTTCAATTTGAATGTCGAGCAGAGAGAAGAGGCAATTTCAGAAGGGCTCTGAAGGAGTTGCAAGGGGGGAAATCGTTGTGATCGCGTAGAACTAATGAAACATAACAGATGAGCGCAAGGCAACTGAAATTTTGCAGGGCCACGATCTGCGGCATTCAAGACGGGCGTTGAGACTGCGAAAGTGGGGTTGCCCCCAAGGATTCGAACCCGGAAGGTACCGAGCTTGAGCGGTGAACTCAAAGAGTGCCCCCAGAAGGGGTGGTCTCAGTTGGAAGTAGTTTGCTTCAACAAGATGTGGTTGCCCCCCAGGGAACCACTGGCTTTAAAAATAAAGGGGATAGTATCTTTTCCACAACTTTCCCCAAGTTCTTCCCCAAACGCAATTTAGGGATGTGTATCCCGCTCTATTGCGCTTCGTCGGACTTCTTTGGACTCCCCTTGTGCAGCCGGACGAAGCGAGCGTGAACGGAATCGAACTCCTATGCTTTCGCAACCGACTCTACGAAGGCACGAAACCTTACCTCGATCTCCGAAGCCGAAGTTGTCGAATAGCCAAGCTCCTTCGCCAGCACTTCAAGCTCTGGCTTCCACTCTGCCGCGATCTGAACGGTCGGCGGAAAGGCATGGGTAGCGCGTTCCTCGAACACCTGTTCCGCCGCCGCTCGTACTTTCTTCGCGTCCAACTTGCCGAGCATGTCGATCAATAGAATGTCGAGAACGTCACGGGCACGACCTGCCGAGTACGGCCCAGTGCAGGCGTGCAGCTTTTGAGCAACTTGCTCACTCAGGTTGAGGCACCGAACGGGTGACGGGACACGCAATCCCATCGCGGCAAGTCCTCGAATTGTTGGCACGACAAGTTCAACTGCACCCTTGCCAGATGGTCCGAGGTCAACGTCGATGGTTTGCCATGCACGGGTTCTGTATCGGATGGCGAGTTCCAATCGAACTGCGTCTACCTTGTCCATGTTCAAGGGCTTCCCTTTCAAGAGAAAGGTGAAGTCATCGAAGCCCAGCGCAACGGCATCCTGAAATGCCCGTAACCGCTTCGTCCGTTCGACCGGCACACCGATGTCGATGTCCTTGGTCGCTCGTGCTCCCTCGGCGAACCTGAGTTCGAGGGCAACACCGCCCTTTAGGTCGTAGCTGTCAAGAATACCCTCGCTCACCGCTCGTTCAAGAACGCCGCATAGCGCCAGGAACGAAACCCAGCGACG
>JANYER010000230.1 GCA_025359825.1 Granulicella sp. | reverse complement strand
GTTTCTCTTTAAGCCGACGAGCTTCGATGCCAGCAAGAAGTATCCGATTGTGAATAATATCTATCCCGGGCCGCAGACGGGTTCATGCGGAGGCCGTAGCTTTGCTGCTGCACACAAGGATGACCAGTCGCTGGCGGAGCTGGGGTTTGTGGTGGTGTGCATCGATGGCATGGGGACTCCGTGGCGATCGAAAGCCTTCCATGAGGCGTACTGGGGGGACCTGGGCGACAACACCATTCCCGACCAGGTGGCTGGGATGAAAGAGCTGGCGGCGAGGTATCCGTGGATTGATCTGGAGAAGGCGGGGATGTATGGCCACTCCGGCGGCGGCAATGCGACGGCTGCGGCGATGCTGCACTACCCGGATTTCTTCAAGGTAGGGATTGCAGAGAGTGGCAACCATGACCAGCGCGACTACGAAGATGACTGGGCAGAGAAGTGGTCCGGGCTCGAAGTGAAGAACGCCGACGGCACCAGCAACTACGACAGCCAAGCCAATGCGAAAGATGCCTCCAGGCTGAAGGGCAAGCTGTTGCTGGCGCATGGGACGATGGATGACAACGTTCCGCTGAACAATACGCTGCTGATGGTGGATGCGCTGATCAAGGCGAATAAGGACTTTGATCTGCTGCTGATTCCGAATGTGGCGCACGGCTACGGCGCGGCGACGCAGTACATGACGCGGCGGCGGTGGGACTACTTCGTGAAGAACCTGGCGGGCGGTGTTCCGCCGGTGGAATACACCATGAAGGACTACGCACTGACCCAGTTGGCTGCGCCATTTGGCGGGCCTAACGATGATGACGAAGACGATCAGTAACGAATGCAGTCATAAATATAAAAAGGCCGGCAGAGAAGTTCTGCCGGCCCTTCATTGTTCTAGAAGAGATGGCGCTACTGCACGATGCTGCCGTCTGCATTGGTGATGTGACGTCCGGGTGCGCTGGAGACGGCCCAACCATTTGCGGTATTGGTGAGGGTCGCCTGACCGATCTGCGGAGCTGTGAGGTCGGTGCGAATCTGCGGGTAGGCGGTCTGCGTTTCGGCAGCCGTAGCCCAGGCCGGAGCGCCGGGGAAGGTGTAGTGGTAGCTGATCTGCGTGGTCGCACCTACCGCGTCTGTAGTCGGAGTCGAGCTATCGATAGAGCTGACGGAGCGGTGGCCGTAGCAGAAGTTTCCGAAGCCAGGCTGGCTCGTATCTGGGGTCCATGCGGCACGGCCCTGGTCAGAGAGGTCGTAGTTATTCACCTGCTTGCTGATGATGATGATCTTCTTCTCCGCTGTGGTGCGGAGCAGCAGGCCCTGATCGACCAACGCGTCATAGTTCATCGTCTTGCCATCGTCCGAGGTGTTGGCCTGGACAGGAAACTTCTTCGACGTGTCCCAGATGCAGGCGGGATGAGCGGCGTAGTAGCGGTTGATGGCACTCGTGAAATTGACGGAGTTGTCAGCCTTCTTATCGCAGCCGGTGATGACGAGCAACGCGGCTCCGCAGAGAGCGGTGGCGCGCAGAGTATTCCGTAGGGTGTGGGTGGTCATTGCATTTCCTCGCTTTGTTCGGATGCCAAAGTGAGGAGTTGCGTCGGGCGTTATATTTTTATGGGGCGAGGCAACCCGAATCGGCTAGAGCCAGCCCTTGGTGCGGGCGATGCGGGCAGCGTCGACGCGGTTGGAGGCGCCGAGTTTAGCGATGGCTTCGGAGAGGTAGTTGCGCACGGTACCTTCGGAGAGGTGCAGCTCCTGCGCAATTTCCGTCGAAGAACGGCCGTCGCCCGCGCGTTGCAGGATCTGGCGTTCACGGTCGGTGAGGGGGTCGAGTTCGGCGGACCAGGCCTCCGTGGCGAGCGCAGGGTCTACCACGCGAAGTCCGCGGTGGACGCGGCGAACGGCGTCGGCGAGCTCGGCGGCGGGGTGGTCCTTCAGGAGGTAGCCGCGGGCCCCTGCGTCCAGAGCGCGGCGTAGGTAGCCGGGGCGAGCGAAGGTGGTGAGGATGATGGTGCGGGTGGTGCGTTCGGCGTGCTGGGTGCGGAGCGTGGCGGCGACCTCGAGGCCGGTCATCAAGGGCATCTCGATGTCCGTGACCAGTACGTCGGGGGCGTGCTGCAACACTGCGTCGAGTGCGGCGCGGCCGGTAGCGCATCGAGCGACGACGGCGATATCGGGCTCCATCTCGAGCAGGGCGGCGAGAGCACCGAGGACCATAGCCTGGTCTTCGGCTAGGACGACGCAAATCTTTTTTGATGGGGAGGCTTCGCCGGTTGCTGCGGTCATGCTGTGACTTTCTGACTGACTGTGATGGGGAGTTCGATGAGCAGTTGGGTACCTTGTTCGGAACGGATTGAGATACGCCCGCCAAGGCTGGTGACTCGCTCGCGCATACCGCGCAGACCGTTGCCCTCCTGCTGGATTGGATGTCGCCCGTCGTCTTCGACCAGCAGCGCGTGGAAGCCTTCGGGCGTTGGAGTGAGGCGCATGGTGCAGCGGGTGGCCTCGGCGTGGCGGACGATGTTGGTGACGGCCTCACGGACCGAGAGCGAAAGGACTGTCTCCTCGGTGGCAGAGAGTGGCGGAGCATCCGCAGGTGGCGGCTGCCACAGCAGGGTGACGCCCGCGGAGTCGAGGGTCTGACGGGCGTGGGCGAGCTCTGCGGTGAGGCCCCGGGCGCGGTAGCCGCCGATGGCCTCCCGGACCTCGGCCAGCGCTGTGCGAGCGGTGGATTCGACGTCGGCGAGCTCCTGCGCGGCTCGCGGAATATTCTGCGCTGGGCCTTCCTGCATCAGGCGTTTGGCCAGCTCGGCCTTAAGAACGATGACCGAAAGCGTATGGCCGAGTACGTCGTGCAGATCGCGTGCGATGCGCTCGCGCTCTGCGACTGCTGCAAGTTGCACGTTCTCCTGCTGGGCGGCGCGGAGGCGGGCATCGGTGCGTTTCTGCTTGGCGATAAAAGCATTACTGATGCCGACGACGAGGATGAAGAAGACCGTAGCGGTGGCCCCGATGGGATTTACATGGAAGGACCACGTCTCTACAGCAACGCCGATGCATTGTACGGCGAGGATCCAGCCGAATAGCGTGGTTGATTCAATAGCGAAGGGAAGGAAGGCTGCAGCATAAACGAAGAAGCTTGAGGCACCACCGTTGAACGGGAAGGTGAGCAAACCGATCAGGTAGAAGACCCCCAGGAGCACGTACCGCACGCGAATGGAGCGGACGTTCATGTAGGTGATGTACGTGGCCAGGAAGACGGCGTAGATTGCGAGCATTTCAAGCCAGAAGCGCGTGCTGTGACGCATCGCCGGCTCGAGGAAGAAGAAGACAGAGTATGCGAGCCAGATGTATCCGCTACGACTTTGAGTGCCGATGTTGGGTGCGTTGCGGTCTTCTTTAATTTCGTTGATGCAGGTCGGTGGAGTGGCCATGGTGTTCTTCGCTTCCGTTATGTGCTGCTGGAAGACTTGCTGAGAGTGTACCGCCGCGCGCGGTTACTAGGAGGCTTGTTCGCGGCGGCGGAAGGCGAAGCTCGCAACGGCGAGCATGACGACCGTGAAGACTGCGAGGCCAAACCAGTGTCCGAGGGTCGAGGCGCTGGTGTCCTGATAGTTGAAGATGCTGAGCATCAGTTGCCACAGATGGTACGTCGGCAGCAGCGGTGCGATGGAGCGCAGCGCCTTGGGCAACATGAAAATCGGAATCCAGAGGCCGGAGAGGAAGCTCATGGGCAGGTAGATCATGTTTGCGATGCCGGGCGCAGAGTTGGCGGGAACCAGCAACGCGAGCACCAGTCCCATGCAGGCAAAGGGGATGGCGCCGACGACGGTGAGGGCGATCATCTTGCCGTACTCTGCGAAGGTGAGCGGCACGTGATCGAAGAGCACTCCAAGCAGGCAGAGGATGCTGACGATGAGGACACCGAAGGCCATGGCCGAGACACATTTGGCCAGTAGGTAGGCGAGCGGTGGCATGGGGCTGGCGCGTTTCAGCTCCAGCCATCCAGCGCTGAGTTCATTGGCCAGGCCGACGCCGATTCCGAAGAGCGATGCGCCGACCAAGCCGAAGACGGCGTATCCGCCCAGCATGTACTTGCCGATGATGATGCCGTGGGAGACGGCGTCGTGGTTCATCACCAGGCCGAAGAGGGTATAGAACATCACCGGAAAGCCGATGACGGAGAGCGAAAAGGCGCGGGTACGAAGCGCGCGGAGGAACTCGAAGCGGATCTCGGTGAGCAGGATGCCGAGAGTGTTGGTGCGGGCGGGAAGAACGATGGCGGTGGTGGACATGAGAGGCTCCTGTTTGAGGCGCTGGGTGCTGAATTGCTACGTGATTGCTTAGTCGCGGGTGAGCGAGAGGAAGGCGTCTTCGAGGGCGGGGCTGTTGACCTGAAGCGAGTGCAGCGTGGGGTCCAACGCCAGCATCTCGCGGAGCGTAGCCTCGGGCTGTGTGCTGGTGATGGTGGTTAGAGTGCCGGCAACCTCGATACTGGTGACGCCGGGAATGCCGTTGAGTGTGGAGGGAGGCAGCACAGTAGCGCAGCGAATAATCTTCAGGCTGCGACTTGCGGTTCCAGCCACTCCATTGGTTGCCGTGGGGTTGGCTGCGGTTGCGCCGAGCGATTTCACTTCAGCTGGTGTGCCCTCGCAGATGACGCGTCCCTTATTGATGACGATGATGCGGTGCGCCAGTGCGTCGGCCTCTTCAAGATAGTGGGTGGTCAGCAGGACGGTCTTGCCACGGGCGGCGAGGGAGCGGATCTGCGCCCACATGGTGCGACGGGATTCAATGTCGAGGCCGACGGTGGGCTCGTCGAGGAAGAGCAGATCAGGGTCACCGGCGAGTGCAAGGGCGAAGAGGACGCGCTGCTTCTGTCCGCCGGAGAGCTGCCCGAAGAAGCGTTCTTCGATGCCTTCAAGGCCGGCCGCCTGGATGAGCTGGGCGTACGGCATGGGGCTGGGGTAATAGCCGCGGAAGATGGTGATGTGCTCGCGGACGCGCAGCATCTCGGGCGCACGGCCGACCTGCAGCATCACGCCAGTACGCAGGCGGGTGGCGGTGTTGCGCGGGTCGGCGCCGAAGACGCGGACGCTGCCGGAGGTCGCAGAGCTGAGACCCATCATGAGTTTGACGGCAGTGGACTTGCCCGCACCGTTAGGGCCGAGCAGCGCTATGATTTCGCCGGGGCGGAGGGTGAGGGAGAGGTCGTCCAGCGCGACGACGCCGTTGGAGTAGCGCTTGGTGATGTGCTCCAGCGTGGCGATGGGTGCGGTGGCGCCGGCTGTAAAGGTCTGGTTGGATTGCGTTTCGACGGCGGTGGGCGGCATGGCGTCTCTCCTGGATTGCTGCTTACAGGACTAAGAATGCGCCGCGTCGCCGGTTGCATCTAGTGGGGAACGTCAGCAAAGCGAGGTGACAGATGTCATACGCAGCATTGGCCTCTATCCAACGAGAAACTCAGGGTCGACCGGCACCTGCATCGCATTGGCGAGTGCGTTGGTATGCGAAGCCAGGGCTATAACGGCCAGCAACTCTTCGTGCTGCTGGCTGGTGAGGCCCTTCGCGCGGGCGGCGGCGGTGTGCGAATGGATGCAGTAGGTGCAGCTATTCAGGGTGGAGACAGCGATGTAAATGAGCTCACGAGTGAGCGGGTCGAGCGCGCCGGGTGCGAGCATCACCGCTTTAATGTCGGCCCAGGTCCGTTCCAGCAGCGCGGGCTGGTTGGCGAGCGCGCGCCAGAAGTTATTGATGAAGTCGGAGTTGCGGGTGGTGCGGATGTCGTTGAAGACGGCGTGGATGCGTGGGTCGGCGGCGGCCTCAGCATCGGTCCATAGTTTGACAGTAGGCATTTTGATAGACCTTTCGTGAGTCGGATCAGTGTGTGGTGGCGGGCTGCACAGGCTTGGCTTCCTGATCGAGATGCAGGATTGCTCCGTGCATACGAAGGCGTTCTTGCAAGGTAGCAACGCTGATGTTTGGCACGGCGATTTTTCCTTTAACGGCCAACGCTGCAGCGGTGCCTGCTGCCTGGCCGATGATCATGTATTGCGGCTCCATGCGTACCGACGAGTACGCGACGTGCGAGGCCGAGAGGCAGACGGGTACCAGCAGATTATCCGTCTCGATGGCCTTGGGCAGGATGCTGCGGAAGGAGATCTCGTACGGCTGCACCGGCACCTGCACGTCGCCTTCGTTCTGGACCCCGCCGTCCGGCAGGGCGACGCGTTGTACGTTGTGCGAGTCACTGTTGTAGGAGCCCATGCCGATGGAGTCCGACTTGGTACGGCGCGTCTGCAGGTCGGCCTGGTGCATCACGTACTGGCCCACCATGCGGCGGCCTTCGCGGATGTAGAGCTGGTTGGGCCAGTGGTCGGTGTCGGCAAACTCGTCCTTCGCGCGGCCCCAGGTATTCATCTCCGCGCGCAGGCTGGCGGGCACCTGTGGGTCCAGCGCGAGGAAGTAGACGAAAGACTGCGTATAGAGCAGATGCTCGTTCCAGATGCGTTTGCGATCTTCGTAGGCGGCGTCGGGGTAGCGCCAGCTTTTGCCCAGGTAGTCGGTGGAGAAGGCACCGTTATTGTTGAAGTCGGCTTTGTGGTTGGGGATCGCGACCGGGTTCATGATGTCGTGGACCACCGGCGCGCGGCCCATGTGTTGCTCGAACTCGTTGAGGTAGCGAGCGAGGAGGGCGAAGCGTGCGGGGTTGTAGTTCGCTGGCTGCGTCCAAGGCAGTTTGTTGGCGGGATCGTCGGTGAGGATGAGGCGGAAGTTATAGGCCTGTACGCGGAAATCACCGGAACCCTGCGGCGCGAGCGGGCCGGGATCGACCTCCGGCAACAGATGATGCGAATCGTCGTAGGGTGAGATGGCCCACAGGAACTGGTGCTTCGGCGTATTGAGGCGGACACCGGCGAGGTCTTCATCGTAGACGTTCGTGGCTTCGCGCCCGACGGTGTAAGAGACCCTGGCAGCAGCCATCAGGTCGCCCTCGTAGCTGCAGTCGGCGAAGACTTTCGCCTTCCATACGCGACCGTCTTCGGTAGTGACGGACACAACATGCTTGCCATCTTTGAGGACTGCGTCAGACTGGTCCAGTCGTTGGTGGAGCTTCACTTTCACGTGCGCCTTCTTCAGCCACTGGCGGAAGATGGTTTCATCGACATGCGGCTCACTGCGCCAGTTGGTGGCGGTATCCAGATCGTGCAGCCCGTAGTGGGAGGCGGCCTCTAGGTAGTAGTCGCGCGCATAGCCACCGATGATCTGAAGGTGGCCGAGGTCAGTGGCGGAGAGGCCGCCGGTTACCATGCCGCCAAGGTGATCGCCCGGTTCCAGCAGGACAACGCGCAGTCCTTCGCGAGCAGCGGCGTAGGCGGTCATTACTCCTGAGGCAGTGCCTCCGTAGACCAGCAGGTCAATCTTCTTAGGAGTCTTGGGCGTTTTGGGTGCCTTCGGAGCTTTCGGCAGTCTCTCAATCCTCGGTACTCCTGCAGCAAGAGCGGTTGCAGTGTCACTGGCGGCAACACAAGCGAGGGCGGGGGCAAGGGCGGCAACGAAGACCAGCGGACGAAGAAAAAACATGGTGAACCATAGTGCCATGCTCGGCGGGAGCTGGCATATTTTGATGACGGCACAGTGCGTACAATCCGGTGCCCGTGAGTAGGCTGGAATGCGTCTAACCTTACAACGAGTGACAAGCGCCCGTGCTAGCCTCTGCATACAGCAAGGTGCGTCGTTTGGGTTGAGGAGATGCCATGCGCGGTTGGCGGCAGGCGGCGTATTCGGTGGTGTTTGCAGGTACGGTGCTGGGTGGGCTGTATGCACAGCGGCCGTTTCGGCAGTACCCGTCGGTCGAAGGCTACGAGACCATGCCGCTGCCGGCCGACTACGAGCGCCACGCGGAGTGGACGTTCGCACGGCTGATGTATCCGCCCGGTCCGCTGGATGGGTACCGCGGCCGGTTCGATGGCGACTGGCGCGAAGGCCTCTCGTTATGGACGCAGGACTATCCCGCTGCCGACCGCAAATTTGCCGAGGCGGTCAAGCGGCTGACGCGTGTCGATGCCCGCTCCGTCGAGCAGCCGGTGAATCTCGATGATGGCGACGAGATCTACAACTGGCCCTGGCTCTACGCCGTGCAGGTCGGTGAGTGGGGCCTGACCGAAAAACAGGCTGCCAAGCTGCGGGACTATCTACTGCGCGGCGGGTTCTTCTTCGCCGATGACTTCCACGGTTCGCAGGAGCAGGCGTACTTTGAGAAGACCATGAAGATGGTCTTTCCGGAGCGGCCCATCGTGGACATTCCGGACGGAGACGCGATCTTCCACACGGTCTTTGATCTAGACGATCGCTTTCGCATCCCCGGCGCCGAGCACCTCAACACCGGCTACAAAAAAGACGGCAAGGTCGCCCGCTGGCAGGGCATCTACGACGACAAAGGGCGCGTGATGGTGGGCATTCTGCTGAACTCCGACACTGGTGACTCGTGGGAGTGGTCGGACGACGGACGCTATCCGCTGAAGTACTCGCAGCTCGGGTTGAAGATTGGCGTGAACTATGTGGTGTACGCGATGACGCACTAAGGCCTCATGCGTTCCTCCGTCACTTGGTTACAGCGCAGTCTTTCCGACTCGTGAAGGAGATGCTGGCTACGACCCACTTACCATCGTTGCGGACCAGATTGAAGAGGTCGATGCCGCAGTTGTTCACCTTGCCGTCAATCACAAACTCATAGGGCGCCCACACCACGGCGAGGTCGCTATCGATATGGATGATGGGGTCGTGGATACGCTCCAGAATGCTGGTGGGCGCGGGCTTTGCGATGCGGTCGGCAAATGCCTCAAGGCTGGTTTGGGTTGGCTTGCCATCGCGCATGGAGAGGAAGGTTCCGCCGGGCAGACTGACTGCTTTGATGGCCGCAGCGTCGCGCTTGGCCATGCCATCGAAGAAGGCCTGGATCGGAGTGAGGACCGCCTGCTCTGCCGGAGTCGCAGCGAAGAGCGGAGCGGTAAGGAGGCTGGCAGAGAGTACTGCTGCAGTGAAGACGATGCGACGGGATAGGCTCATGGCTCCGATTGTACGTGGCGTACGCTGCCATCGAAGTGGGTTGAGTGAAAGCGATTCGCATCGGGATAAGTCAATCGCGTTGAAGGCGCTCCATGATTGCGGCGAGTATTGCCCCTACAAATAGCAATCCACTCAGAAGACAAGCACAACCCAGAGTCATTAGAAATCCCGTTATGTAGCCGCTCTTATCGGAGGCGGTGAATGTTGCAAATGCTAGGGAAGGAATCGCAATCATCAGAACGACGAAGCTAATGCCACTCCATCGCAGCAGACCAGGGAGCGAGAGGCGTTCAAGCACCGTAGGTTTGGTAACTTGTCCATCTAGTAGTCCCATAAGCTTGGCAACAGCTTACATGTAATCCACGCCATACTGCACCGGGATCTGCGTAAACGCGATGCGCGTCGGGGCAGAGTCACGCGCGGGCAACATGCCGGCGAAGTGCAGCGTGGTGTGGCCGTACTTCAGGTTCAGCTTGTCCATGGTGGTGGAGAGCTGCGCGCGGTTGTTGGGGTCGGTGAAGAGTTCCGCCTGATGCTCGTCTTCGGGGATAAGGTTGCGCAGCGTAAGGCCGACGAAGAAGGGTTTGTTGAACTCCGGCCCCTGCGGACGCTGCGCCCATAGTGAGCGCAGGATTTCCAGCAGCGTTAGAGTGTCCTGACAGTCGCGGAAGCGGGCTTCCATGCCCCAGCCAGAGTTCTTGATGCCGGAGAAGTGGCGCTTCACTTTGCCTTCTCGTCCACCTAGTTCGGCGCGGGCCTCGGCCTGCCGGCTGGTGAGCTGGTAGCGGATGCTCACGGCGAGCGAGCCGGTGTAGAACTTCTCCATCCGCAGGCGCATTGCCGCCTTATGGAGCAGCTTATGCGCGACCGCCCACGAGCCAGTGTCGGAGCGGTGCTCGGGTGCCAGTACATGGGAGTGGCCGAGCGACTTCTGCACATCGCCCGGAACCGGCGCGCCATCATCGCCCGTCGCCGCGCCGCGCAGCCAGTGGTACATGCGATCGCCCCACACTGAGTCGAAGAGCTTATGCATCCCCTCGCGATCCAGATCGAGAAGCTGCTGCATGGTCTTGATGCCCTTGGCGTTCAGGCGAATCTCTGTCCGCGCCCCTACGCCTGGCAAATCGCGCAGTTCCAGATGCGAGATCGCCCGCGGCAACTGAGAAGGCAGTAGCCCAATCAGCCCGTCCGGCTTCTGCATGTCGCTGGCGATCTTGGCGAGGTAGCGGTTGGGCGCCATGCCGATGGAGCAGCGCATCGCGACGCCCACATTCTTGTAGATCGACTGCTTAATCTCCAACGCAATCTGGCGCGCGCGGGGCGGCTCCTGCTCGCGCCCGATGAGCTGACATACCATCTCGTCGATCGACGGATTGTGCGATACCGGACACGCCAACTCCACGGCCTTGGAGATGTTGTGCGAGTACTTCGCGTAGTCTGCATGGTTGCCGGCGATCAGAACGATCTCCGGGCAGATTTTCTTCGCCTCGCCCACCTGCGTGCCGGTCTTGATCCCCAGGGCCTTGGCCTCATAACTTGCCGCGATGCAGCAGGTGGTGTCGGCCATGGTCGGAACGACGGCCAGCGGCTTGCCGCGATACTCGGGATGGATCTGCTGCTCCACCGAGGCGAAAAAGGAGTTCAGGTCGATATGCAGGAAGCCAAAGCGGTCGGGTTGGGTGGGAGTGGACATGACTCTACCTGGAGTGGGGCTGGAACCTGTTGCGCGAAGACCCTGCCGCGATTGTATTCGCTTTTCATTCGTATAACGATAGGCGTTGACAGCCCGGTACGGCCCGCGAAGGGCAATCGGCACAACCGGTCTCCATGGCAAGTCCGGGGTGGCGTTTGAGCCCCTCAGTGGGCCGCTTTCTAAAGAATCCTGCGTATCTATATATAAAGAGAAGTGAAAAATAGAGAGAAGTGAAAAATACAAAGCGAGGTAAAAATCAACAAACCGCAAGGGAGGAGTGTCCCGCGAAGGCTTTATCCTGAGTATTTCCAACTGGACTGCCAAGCCAGAAGAGAGGGTTTCATGCCAGCCACCGTCGTAAGCACCGCAACCGCAGAACACTACACGTGGGGAGGGCCGATCGCGACCGACTGCGACGGCTGGTACCTGATGCGCAGTGAGGGACTCCACGTAATCGAAGAACGGATGCCTCCCGGGACCGCCGAAGCACGGCATTTCCGCCAAAAGGCGCGGCAGTTCTTCTACGTATTGGCCGGGGAGCTGACCATGGAGGTCGAACACCACGAGTTCACGGTAGGGGTTGGCCAGGGCATCGAGATCGCTCCCGGGCAGGCGCACCAGGCGATCAATCGCAGCAGCGCGGCAGTGCGGATTCTGGTGACGAGCCAACCTCCCAGCCATGGGGATCGAGTGAACGCCTAGAACGCTGGACGGGTCAGCTCCCAGCCGTGCCAGAAAATTCCTGTAAGTCCTTTGATATGTTGCGATAAACGGTTCGTCCTGAACTGGAGTCGCCATCGGCTCGTTCTGAAGGAGAGAGCTGGGGTCGATTGGGTGGACTGTTGGCTTTATGGCTGGAGTGGAATTGTCTAAGACGTATCGAACTGCAATTCGTCTCACTTCGATTCAAAAAATTAGTTGACGTTTCACATCTTGCCTTATAGTGTCTTTCACATACGTGCTAACAATTCTCCCTAACAAGCGGCATTTCTAAGCGGCCCTTACTCGGTTCCTTCTATGAGGATTTGGGCTAATTTGCAGTATGGTTTTTGGGAGTTTTGCAAAATCCATTTTTTTGTACCGTTTCCCCCCACTGTGGGCGTACTATTCGCACCACAGACATACAGAGAGCAGTACCCCTGGTCGCCGGTAGGGCCTTGGGAATATTTTTTTCGAGAGGTTTCAAGTGATAAAAGCCATTTTTAACGTCCGTCGTAGCTTCGCGGCTGTACTCAGCCTGATGTTGCTAACGTTTGCGTTGATCCCCGCGACATCCGCCCAGGAGACGACTGGAGCGATCCAGGGTACGGTCACCGATCCTTCAGGGGCAGTCGTTGCTGGGGCCACAGTAGTTGCCGTCAGCGACAAACTGATCCAGCCCGCCAACG
>JANYER010000115.1 GCA_025359825.1 Granulicella sp. | reverse complement strand
CAGCCGTTCCTCATACATGGTCCGGATAAAACGTTCCACCCGTGCCTGACGAAACAGGTAGATGGACTGCTTTGGATCGCCGACCAGGAAGACCGTCTGGCTCCGTCCGTCCCAGCTCTGCGTCAGCAGCTGGATCAGTTGATAGTGGCTGCTCGACGTGTCCTGCATCTCATCCACCAGTAGATGCCTCAGCTCCGCCCCCTGCGCGGAGGAGAGATCGCCGAGGGCCCCGTCCTGTTGCAGGGCATACTTCGCCAGCAGGCCGACCTCGGTAAAGTCTCGCTCTCCACGTTCGGCAAAGATCAGTTGCAGCTCCACCAGGGCGCGGCTCAATACCCGAAACAGCGCCTTGGTGATGATCCACTGGTCGGCGGGATACCGGGCTGGCGGAAGAGAGCGAATCCCCTCCAGGGCTGCACGCGCTCGCTCGTTCTCGCGTAGCTGCGCCAGGATCGACTTCAACTGCGCGCTATGCTGCTTCTGCAGCTCCACCAGCTTCAAGAAATCTCGCCGGACTCCGCGCTCTGCCCGCCACCCGCCGTCCTGGGTGAGTAACAGATGGGCCATCGCCCGCCAGTGCGACAGGTCCTCCGCCGCGTCTCCTGGAGCGCGGTGAAGCTCGCGGCAGATCGCCAGAGGCGACTCCAGCTCCGCGCCTTCGCCCATCGCCTGGCCTAACGTCGCCAACTCCGTCAGCAACTCCGCAGGCATCTCGCGCGTGGCACGGCTCAAGCCCTTGCAGACGGCGAGCTCCAACGCCCTCTCGATCTTCGGCAGCACCACGCCCTCGAGGTAGGCATCGTCCAGATCGTCCCTGGTCAAGGGGACAAGCTCCCCCCACTGCTCGCGCCAGCCCAGCATCTCCGCCAGCAGCGCCTCGCAGTTCGAGAGGTTTCCGTCGCGATGCAGAATCAGTGTCTCCAGCGCCGCGGACAACTCTGTGTCGTCGCCGCCCAACTGCAACAGTGTCCGGCGCGCTGCCTCGCGATGCAGCTCCCAGCCACGCGGTGTCGTGGTTCCACCGCCTGCGCCGGAGAGTACTGGCAGCATCTGCCCAACCTGCGCGCACACGGCGTCAATAGTCTTCAGGCTCATCCGCTGCGGACTTGCGAGCAACCCCCACTCCAGTCGTTTGTCCTTCTCCAGAACGGCCTCAGCCAGGGTGCGCGTCTCTCGCTCGAAGCTGGAGTCCTTTGCCGCGTCACCCCGTTGTGCGCTCTCCAGTTGCGCCACCACGCGCTCGCGAATCTCCGCTGCCGCCTTCTTGGTGAACGTAATGGCGAGTACCTGCCCCGGCTGCGTCACACTCTCTTCGGCGAGCAACTTCAAATAACGCTGAATCAGCAGCCCCGTCTTGCCCGAGCCCGCCGGGGCCTCGACGATCCACGACCGCGTCACATCCAGGGCCAGCTCGCGTTCCGCCGCATCGGGAGGCAACGCATTGGCTTTGGCGCCATGCGGTTGGTCATCCCCAGCATCGTTCCTGGCCACGAAGAGATTACTCATCCTTGTACTCGTCCCCATCCGCATCCTCGTTCTCTTCGTCCACGCTCTGGCCCAGTGCAGCGACGTCGAGGCGGCACAGCAGCCGCTGCGCGCAGTGCTCACACGTCCCCGGATACTGTTTAGGCCGCACCCGTACATCGCCCGCAGCAAAATCCTCGGCAAGCTTCGTCAGCACCTGACGCCATACATCCACTTGTAACTCCAGAGTGACGGCGTCCTTTAGTTTGGCGGATTTCGTCAGCAGCTCGAGCTGCGTCGCATAGCCATGCAGACTCATCGCCTCTCCCATCTGGACCTTCGCAAATGCCACGCCTGCGATTCGAGGAGCGTTCGAGAGTACGGCGTACAGCGGCAGCTGGGGCGCGTCCGGCCGCTCTCCCAGCCACTGCGACGGCTCGGCCCTGCCGGTCTTGTAGTCGACGATCATCTCTGCCGGCTCGGTCGCGGCCTCTCCCTCTGCTCCTCCACTGTCGTCCACCAGGTCCACGCGATCCACCACTACGTTCAGCCGCAGCGGCCCTACCTTCACATCGTCGAACTTCTCTTCGCTGATCTTGACTTCAAACGCGGGACGGCTTAGCTCCAGCTCCAGCCAGCTCCCCAGCAGCGTCTTGAGCCGCCGTCGTTCCATCTCCACATACGCGACGTCCCAGTCGCTGGCACTCGCTTTTTCTGTCTTACGCATCTGCTCGGCGATGCACCATGCCAGCACCTCCTCGCGCTCGGCCTGCGTCATCTCCCTGAGGGCTTCCTGCGTCTTCAGGTTCTTCCAGAAGAGCTCGAGCACCCGGTGCACCAGGGTTCCTCGCTGCGCGGCGTCCATGCCCAGCTCCACGGTATCGAGTTCGGTGGACCATAGCCTCTGCTCCGCGAATGCTTTGAATCCGCAGGCCGCCTGCGCCGCCAGCAACGATGCGCCCCCCCGGATGACGCGGTCCGGCAGCTCCGGCAGGGTCACGTCATCCAGCACTCGCTCGGTAGCGAGCACTTCGCGCACGGTTCCACCGGCAAGAATCTCCTCCGCCGCGGTCTCCTCCAACCCGAGCGTTGACAGCGCCGCGGAGGCCCGTTGCCTGCCACCCTCTTCGCCGCCTTGCACTGCATAGCTGAAGGCCGCGACCCCGACGCTCCGCACGATCCGCTCCGACACTGCTCGCGCAAACTCCAGCTCGCGAGCCATCGATGTTCCGGGCATGTCGTGATCGCGTTGCAGCTCCCAGGGCAGCAGGGGACTGGCGGTTGCAGCCATCGGCCACGTCATCTCGCCGGCTCCTAAAAACCACACTGCATCAAAGCGCACACCAGCCGCCTCCAGCGGGCCCATCACCTGCACTGGCACCGCGCGCGATTCAGCCGCAAACATCGTCTGCCGCGCGATCCGCTCCACGGCATCGAGTGCCGTGCCAAACCGTACCCGTACCCCGCGGAAGTCCAGCGTCGCCAGCTCATCCAGCGCGCTCTCCCACTTCTGCCGCGTCTGGAACTCGATGCTGTCCTCATCGCGCCCCGCGGCCCAACCGGCGGCCTCCAGCAGGTCGCGCATCCCGCCGGCCCACTCCCCATAGGTCAGGGCATCGTCCTTGGCAAACAGCCGTGCGACGACCTGCCGCAAGCGTCGCAGGGCAACCAGCGGCTCGGCTAGCTCATCTCGCTCGGCTAACTTATTTCGCTCGGCTAGCGTATCTCGCTCTACCGCCTTCTCCACCAGCGCCAGCAGTCCGGGCAACGAGACTTCGGGCCGTAAGCGTGGCTCCTGCCGCATGCTGAAGGCGTCGAATGCCGCTCTCGCCGCCAACCCGCTCCGTCCGCCCGCAAAATAAGGCGACAGCAGCAGCGCGCTCACCCGCTCCAGCGGCAGCGTTCCCTGCGTCCAACGCAGCAGGTCCAGGGCGATGGCTACCAGCGCCGTGTTCGCCAGCGGCTGCCCTACGGAGAACTCATACGGCCCCGCGTCCGCTCCGATCTCCTCCAACTCCGGCGCCAGCACCTCGCGAAACACCCGGTCAATCTCAAATCGCCGGCTCTCCAGCCCTGGCACAACGACTCCAATCTGCGATAGAGGATTTTCTTCCAGAATCAGCCGCACCCAACGCGCACAGGCGCGCAGCTCTTCGGCCTCATCCATGGCCTCGACCAGCAGCCGCTCCGGCGCCATCGCGCCACTCTCCAACTCCGAGACCGAGACTCCCGCCGCTTCCAGCGCCACCATCAACTCTGACTGTGCCGGAGTCAGCGCATCGAACCCCACCATCACCAACTCGCTTGTCTCTAGGCTGAAATGCTGTTCTACTCCTCCACTTCGCAGCGCCTCTGTCAGCTCCGCTGCCACCCCTGCCTGCGTCAGCCATCCCTCCGTCCGGCAGCGCCGCTCAAACGCCAGCGCCCAGCGCAGAAAGGCACGAGTGTCCGTGCTGCCCGTCATCCCTCCCATGGCTCGCAGCGTGTCGCGTACATCTTTCTGGACGGTATAGCTGCCCAGCAGCCGCCAGGTCTCGGCTGCCATTTCAGCCAGTGACTCGACGCCCCGCAGACTCTGCCGTTCAACGTCCTCCTCCAGCACCTCGCGCCACACCGCCAGCTCCTGGCTACAGTTCAGCACGGTCAGACTGGTGTGGCCCTCCAGCAGCATCCGGCTCCACCAACCGGAGAGCCACGCCTCCCAGGCCATCACCTCAGGAGGCTGCCAGCTTGCAAGGCCGAGCCTGCGATTGCGCTGGTCGCAGGCCCGTCGCAGCGTCCGCGCCGCGCGCTGGTTGCCTGTCACTACCGTCGCACCGCGCTCCAGCGCCGCTGCCAGCTCTGCGGGTAACTCTTCTGCCCCTGAACCCATCCCTCGGTTATACGCCCCGTTCCACTGGAAAATGCGGCTGCCACCTGCGCAAACCCGGGCTATTGTTAAGCGGCAAAACGAGTGGCAAACAGAGCGACAAAAAGCCGCCGCCAGTATCATCGATACAGGAGTCCTCACCCGTGCCCCAGAAGCTACTTCTCGCCCTCTGCTTCACCCTGCTGCTGGCCGGCTGCCGCCAGAGCAAGTCCACGCCGGCAGCTACCGTCGCGCCCTCCGGCCCTGTCACGACGTACCCCATCCGCGCCAGGATCGTCTCCGTCAAGGACGCCAGTGTGCTGCTCGACCACGAGGCCATCCCCGGCTTCATGGAAGCGATGACTATGTCCTACAAGCTGAAAGACCCCTCGATCATCAGCGAACTTCATCCCGGCGACCGCATCACCGGCACGCTGCTGGTTACGAAGGATGCTGACGGCTTCAACACCGTGCTGCTCGATAAGATCGTGGTCATCGCCCAAGCCAAGCCGGACTACAAGCCCGCCGTCCAATACCACGTCCCCCAGGCCGGCGATTCCGTGCCCGACTTCAAGCTGGTCAATCAGAGCGCCCGCACCCTGCAGCTCTCACAGTTCCAGGGAAAGGTACTGCTGGTGACATTTATCTACACCCGCTGTCCGCTCGCGGAGTTCTGCCCGCGCATGAGCCAGAACTTCGTGGAGATTGACCAGGCCCTCAGCGCCGACCCCGCCCTCTACGCCCACACCCATCTGCTCAGCATCAGCTTCGATCCCAGCTACGACACCCCCCAGGTGCTGCGCACCTACGGGGAGTCCTACACCCACAAGCGCGGCCCCCAGGCCTTCCAACACTGGGATTTCGCCGCTCCCCAGCAGGACGACCTTGCCGCGCTTACCCAGTTCTTCAACGTCGGCATCACGCCCGGCGAGTCGAAGACCCTCAACCACTCCCTCTCCACTGTGCTGATCGGCAAGGACGGCAGGATCGTCGCCTGGTACCCCAATAATGATTGGAAGCCCGCCGACGTCGTCACCCAGATACGCCAGTCTGCTGCCTGAAGCGGCAGCGTGCGATTTCTCCTATTTGCTGAGTCAATATAAAGCAGGGAAGTAGTGCCTAAGCAGAAATAGCGTCTGCCCGTAGGCACACACTCGTTGTTTCGTTACTCCAGACCATCCAGACCGCTACGTTCGATGGAAGCTTAGCGATTCCAGAAGTGGCCTTTTTTGGATGTCTTCTCCGGTTTCACGGCCTTGACCGAGGTCTTCTTCGATCCAGCAGTGGTCACCGCCCCATGGTGCGGGGCAG
The DNA here is from genome assembly GCA_025359825.1 of Granulicella sp. Lineage (GTDB taxonomy): Bacteria > Acidobacteriota > Terriglobia > Terriglobales > Acidobacteriaceae > Edaphobacter. The sequence goes on along the minus strand of JANYER010000115.1, from coordinate 14,123 downwards.
CCAGCGGACTCCCCTTGAAGGGGCTCCTCCGTGACCCGTCTGCCGCGAAAGCCGCGAGACTCAAAGCAAAAAACCCTACCGTAGTGCAGATCATCAATCGTCGCGATTTCATAGTGTTTGCCTCACTGCTTGACACGGGAAGAGTATCACTGTCCCTATTAATTTATCTACAACTTTAGCCACACAACGCAAACATTCTTATCGCCATCGTAGGACAGACCCTGAAACTTTGCTTCTGTCGACGCTACGAAGCCGAAGTGGAAGCCCAAGCCCAAGCCCAAGCCCAAGTCCAAGTCCAAGTCCAAGCTGAAGCCGAAGCCACGCGGTTTGTCACCTTCATCGGTCCCTTGCCTGCTTAAATTAGAACCAGATGTGGGAAGATAGGTCCCGAATATGCCCATTCCACTGACTCTTCAGGAACGCTTCGCTCTCGGCCGCCAGCAACGCAAGCACATGCGCCGCGCCGACCACGCCGGCTTTACGCCGCAGAGTCGCACCGCGTCTCCGCTCGAGCTTCTCCGTGCCTCCTACCGTGGTCGAGTCCCTTCGCTTCAGGCTGAAAAGGACCGGCGGATGGCGGCATCGCCCTTCGCCTTCTTCCGCGGTGCAGTATGCGTCATGGCCAGCGATCTCTCGCTCGCGCCCAACACTGGCATCCACACCCAGCTCTGCGGAGACGCGCACGTCAGCAACCTCGGTGCCTTTGAAGGCCCCGGGGGCGAACTTCTCTTCGACCTGAATGACTTTGACGAGACCATCTCCGGCCCCTTCGAGTGGGACGTCAAACGCATGGCCACCAGTCTCATCCTGGCCGGCCTGGGAGCCGGTGCCAGCGACAGCCGCTGCCATGACGCCGTCTCCGCCTTCCTGCAAAGCTACCGCCGCAGCATCCTGCGCTTCGCAGCGATGCCTGTCCTCGAACTCGCTCGCTATCAGGTTCATCGCATCACGCATTTCTCCCCGGTCCAGCAGATCTTTGCCGCCGCGCTGCGTTCCACTCCGGCGCATAACCTGCTGAGTCTCACGGAGCCGGTGGCAACGACCGGCACAGCGAGGCGGGCGAAAGCCAAGCCAGCCGACACCCGACCTCCTGCCAGGCACGCCGGAGGGAAGCGGTCGGAGACAGAAGAAACAACCGTTCCGCAGGCATCCCAATCCGCCCAGCCGCGTGTCTTCCAATCCCACCCACCTCTGCTCACCCGGATCACCGGAGTCTCCGCGCAACGCATTACAGACTCCCTCACCCCTTATGCGGACAGTCTCCAGCCGGAACGCCGCCACTTCCTAGCCCAGTACCGCCCCATCGATGTAGCGTTCAAAGTCGTCGGCACCGGCTCCGTCGGGCTGCGCGATTACTGCATCTACCTGGAGGGTAACGGCACCAGCGATCCCCTCTTCCTCCAGATCAAGGAAGAGACCACATCTGCCTACGCCCCCTATCTTGGCAAGCAGCGCTCCACGCCAAGCCATCAAGGCCAGCGGGTCGTCCAGGGCGAACGAGCGATGCAGCTCCAGTCCGACTCTTTCCTCGGCTGGACCACCATCGAAGGACGCGAATACCTCGTTCGCCAGTTCAATGACCACAAAGCCGCGATCGACATCACCCAGCTCCGATCCAGTGCACTGCTCGAATACGCCACGGTCTGCGGCGAGATTCTCGCCCGAGGCCACGCCCGCGCCGGCGACCCCATCATACTGACCGGCTACCTTGGCTCCTCCGCCCGCTTCGACAAAGCGATCTCACGCTTCGCCGTCGCCTACGCTCAACAGATGGAGATCGACTGGAAACACTTCGTCCGTGCCACTGGTTCCGCTCAAACCCCGAGCAAGACCAAAGCCATAGAGAGCATCCAGGCCAAATCCACCCAAGCAACTACTCGGAAGGCTAAACCCGCCCCTCGTTCCAAAACCGACCGCCGTACCTCTACCGGCTCGAAACGAAAGTCCTGATCTCACCCCTCCGCTCTCACAGCCTCCGCACATCTCTAGGTAGAATGAGGAAGACGCCCTGGAGGGGCACAATCTTGGCTAAGCTCACCATCACCTTCGGAGTTCTGCTCATCCTCCTCGGAGCAGGCGCATTCTTCACCCTCGGACACCATTCCCACACCCTGATCCCCGCGCTCTTCGGCCTACTGCTGGTCGTCTTCGGTGCGCTCGCCAATACACCGGACTCCAAGCGCCGTATGCTCTTCATGCACATTGCCGTCACCGTCGGCCTGCTCGGCTTCCTCGGAACCATTACTGGAATCGTCGGCGTTCTCCAGATGGCTGCCGGTCATCCCATCGCCCGCCCCGACGCCGCCAAGGTCCAGGCCATCATGGGAACTATCTGCCTGATCTTTGTGTTGCTCTGCGTCCGGTCCTTTATCGCCGCTCGCCGTCTACGTCTTTCTCAGTAGCTGGCCCAGTAGTTCGGCTCTTCAGTTCAGGAGTCCACCATGGACAACAATTCCTGCCATCTCTGCGACGACACCGCCACCACCAAACCACCAGCGCGCCCGCCACAGGCGTACACTTCAAGTCATATGTCCTCTTCCTATGGCCCATCGAAGTTAGGCGGCGGAATGCCCGCTGCTGACCGTCCCATCCGCGGTACCGGACGCGCCACCACGGCTGATCTCTCCGCCAAGCGCCCCAAACCCAAGCTGAAGAAGGTCCTTCCAGAGGTCTGGAAGCTGATTAGGCCCCGCCGGGTGCTCCTGGGCGGCAGCTTTCTGCTGATGATCATCAATCGCGCCAGCGGCCTGATCCTGCCTGCTTCGACTAAGTACCTCATCGACAACGTGATGGGCAAGCACATGCTCAGCCAGCTCCCCCTCATCGTCGGAGTCGTAGTCGCCGCCACCGTCCTACAAGGGATCACCTCCTTCACCCTTACCCAGCTGCTCTCCAAGGCCGGCCAGCGCCTGATCGCCGAGTTGCGCATGAAGGTTCAAGCCCACATCGGCCGCCTGCCCGTCTCCTTCTACGACGAGAACCGCACCGGCACCCTGGTCGCCCGCATCATGACCGACGTCGAAGGCGTCCGCAATCTCATCGGTACCGGCGTCATCGACTTCTTCGGCGGCATCCTGACCGCCCTCTTTGCCTTCGGCTACCTCATCAAGCTCTCCGTACAGATGACGCTTGTCACCTTCGTCATCCTGCTGCTCTTCGGTCTCATCCTGCAGCGGGCCTTCAAGACCATCCGCCCCATCTTCCGCGAGCGTGCCAAGATCAACGCCGAAGTCACCGGCCGCCTCACCGAATCGCTCGGCGGCGTCCGCGTCGTGAAGGGCTACCACGCTGAGGAGAGCGAGGCCCGCACCTTCGCCGCCGGAGCCGACCGCCTGCTCCAGAACGTCATCTCCTCGCTGACCGCTCAGTCCCTCATGTCGCTCGCCTCCACCGCCGTGCTCGGAGTCGTCGGCGCGCTGGTGATGTACCTGGGCGCCCATCAGGTAGTCCGCGGCACCCTCACCACCGGCGGATACGTCACGTATGTAATGTTCCTCGCCTTCATGATCGCTCCCATCGTCCAACTCGTCTCCATCGGCACCCAGTTGACCGAGGCGCTCGCCGGACTCGACCGCACCACCGAGATTCTCTCCGAGCAGGAGGAAGACTCCGAGACCACCCGCACCCACGCTCTCGCCACCATCCACGGCGAGGTGGCCTTCCACGACGTCACCTTCAGCTATGAGCCCGGCAAGCCCGTGCTCCACGGCATCTCGTTCGACTCCAAACCCGGCACCGTCACCGCCTTGGTCGGTTCCTCCGGCTCCGGCAAGTCCACTATCATTTCGCTGATCTGCGGCTTCCATACCGCGACCAGCGGCCAGATTCTCGTGGACGATCTTGACCTGAGCACCATCCGGCTCTCCAGCTATCGCCAGCAACTCGGCGTCGTCCTGCAGGAAACCTTCCTCTTCGACGGCACCATCCGCGAGAACATTCTCTTCTCCCGCCCCCAGGCCACTGACGCGCAACTCATGGAGGCCTGCCGTATCGCCCGCGTCGATGAATTTGCGGAAAGATTCCCGGAAGCCTATGAGACCATCGTCGGTGAGCGCGGCGTCAAGCTCTCCGGCGGCCAGCGGCAGCGCATCTCCATCGCTCGCGCGATCCTCGCCGACCCCCGCATCCTCATCCTCGACGAGGCCACTAGCTCACTCGACTCCGAGTCCGAGGCCATGATCCAGGGCGGCCTCAACCACCTGATGCAGGGCCGCACCACCTTCGTCATCGCCCACCGTCTCTCCACTATCCGGCGCGCCGACCAGATTCTGGTGATCGAGCAGGGCCAGATCCTCGAGCGCGGCACCCACGACACCCTCTATAAACTCCAAGGCCGCTACTACGACCTCTACACCCGCCAGCACGGCCTCGAAGCTAATCTCTTCTTGGCCCCCGGCGAAGGCGACACGGTCGAAGAACCTGCAGCCGCCAAGGCGTAAAATTCTTCGGAAAGAGCACGATGACCCCGACTATAGAAAACCCGGAAGCTATCGCAGAAATAGAGGAGCTCATGGCTCGCTTCGGACTGCCTACAGACGAAGTAGTCGAGAGACTAGTTTTGGAGGCAGGAAGCTGGGTGCCTATGGAATTGATCGCGTATCCACCAAGCAAGTTAGGATGATGTGTCTATGAAGTCGGAGGGCTGATTACGCCAGCCTAGCCCTCTACCCCTAACTCCCGCAGCAAAAACGCATAGTCGAACGCAATCTCCTTCAGGTAGTCATACCGCCCGGAGGCCCCACCATGCCCGGCATCCATATTGATGTGCAGCAGCAGCGCAGCATCGTTCGTCTTCAGCGTCCGTAACTTGGCGACATACTTCGCCGGCTCCCAGTACATCACCTGCGAATCGTTCAGGCTGGTCTTTACCAACATCGCCGGATAGGCACCAGCCTTCAGGTTGTCATACGGCGAATAGCTCTTCATATAGGCGAAGGCTTCGGCCTCATTCGGGTTCCCCCACTCCTCGTACTCGGCGACGGTCAGGGGTAGGGAAGCATCCAGCATGGTGTTCATCACGTCCACGAACGGCACGTGCGACAGCACCACCCGGAACAGCTCCGGACGAGCATTGACCACCGTGCCCATCAATAGCCCACCGGCACTTCCGCCCTCAATCGCAACCCGGTCCGCCGCTCCATAACCCTGCGCTACCAGGCTCTCGACGACGGTGGTGAAGTCGGTAAAGGTGTTCCACTTCACCATCATCTTGCCGGCGTCGTGCCATGGGTCGCCCATCTCCCCGCCGCCCCGGATGTGGGCGTACGCCATCACCACTCCGCGGTCCAGCAGCGAGAGCCGTGCCGCACTGAACCCCACCGGCAGCGGATACCCATACGACCCGTACCCATACACGTACAGCGGACTGCTCTTATCCTTTTTAAACAGGTCCCGCCGGTACACCACCGAGACCGGCACCTTCACCCCATCGTTCGCTACTACCCAGACCCGGTCCGAGCCATACCGCTCCCGGTCGAACTCGCCGGGCACCTCCTGCTGCTTCAACAGCGTTGAAACCCCCGTCGCCACGTCATACTCAAACACCGAAGCCGGCGACACGAGCGACTGGTAGCTATACCGCAGGACGCTCGTCTCAAACTCCCGATTTGCATGGCTTCCGGCCGAATACACCGGCTCCGGGAACGCAATCTCCAGCGCCGTCCCCGGCTTACCGCTCTCGTCAAACCGGCTGACCGCGATCGTAGGCAGTCCCAGCCGTCTGCGTGAACTGACAAGGAATGAATGAAATACGTCAAAGTCTTCAAGTGGTGCTTGTAAATCTTCTGCAATCAGTTCCGTCCAACTCTCCCGACCTCCGCTCCCAACACCGGTGATTACCAGCCGGAAGTTCTTCCCCGTATCGTTCGTCCGGATGTAGAACAGTCCCTCGCGGTGGTCGACAGAATATTCCTCGTCGTCGACGCGTTCGGCGATTAATTGGAACTCCCCTGTCGGCTCGGAGGCGGCCAAAAAACGGCACTCGCTGGTCGTATGGCTTCCCGCCTCCAGCAGCAGATACTTGCCGTCGCGCGTCTTCCCCACACCCAGGTTGAACCGCTCATCCGGCTCCGCGAACACCATTACGTCGCTATTCACCGGCTGGCCCACCATGTGCCGGAAGACGTGGTCATGCCGCTTCGTCACCTCGTCTTCAGTCGTATAGAGAAGTGTCTTGGAATCCGCCGCCCAGGTGAAGGAGCCCGCCCGCTCCATCGTCTCCGGCAGCTCCTCACCGGTAACCAGGTTCCTGAAGCGCAGCGTGTACTGGCGAAAACCGGTGTTGTCGGTCGAGTAGGCCAGCAGCGTTCCATCCGGGCTCACCCCCATGCCGCCGACTGCCATAAACGGCTGCCCCACCGCTAGCAGGTTCACATCCAGCAGTACCTCTTCGGGCCCGGACGGGTCGTACTTTGCGGTCACAGCCTTCTGGCGGCAGTACACCGGATACTGGCTCCCCTCCAATGTTCGGGTCCAGTAGAACCAGCCGTGGTCGGGGTAGGGAACAGACTCATCCGTCTCCTTGATATGCGAAAGCATCTCCTTGTACAGCCTCGCCTGCATCGCCTCCGTCCCCGCCATCCCTGCGGTGGTGTAGGCGTTCTCCGCCTCCAAATAGGCGAGCACCTCGGGCGACTTCTTCTCTCGCATCCAGCGGTAGTCGTCCTCTAGCGTTTCTCCAAATAGAGTTGTCGGGGTGGGTTCCTTGCGCGCGACGGGGGCAGAGACTACTATTTCGGACATTCTTTTTGACACTCCTGATTCGATTGGAGAATCCAGCATACAGGCAACCGAATGGACCAAACCAACACCCTATCTAGAGACGTTCAACTCGTGCAGGTTGGCCAGTGAAGCGGCCCATAGAACGTCTACTTTAGAACTCCTACTGTCCCCGGACGAAACGAAGGAGCACATCATGACCCGATTCAACACCATTCGTACCGCGATTCTCACGACCACTGTTCTACTGACACCGGCTGTGCTGCTCGCCCAGACCTCCGATCCCTTCTCTCCCCCTGCCTCCAGCACCCAGGCCAACCAGCACCAGTCGGCCCAACCCGCGACCACCTCCATCCAGGACCCCTCCAGCCCCGTCGGCATGACCGGGCAGATGATGAAGGACAAGATCTTCCTCCGCAAAGCTACCGCCGCCGGATTGGCAGAGGTGCAGCTTGGCCAGCTCGCTGTCCAGAAGGCCGAAAGCGCCGAAGTCAAGGCCTTTGGCCAGAAGATGGTCGCCGACCACACCGCCCTCAACGAGTCTATGAAGCCCATCGCCGACTCCCTCGGAGTCATGCTTCCCAAGAAGATCAGCAAGGAGCATCAGGCGGAGATCGACAAGCTCAACACCCTCTCGGGTGCCGACTTTGACACCGAATACCTCACCTTCATGGTTCGCGACCACCACAAAGACCTCCGCGAATTCCGCTCCGAAGCGGAGTACGCATCGGACCCAACCCTCAAGGATGCCGTCACCAAGGCAGCCGACATCATCCGCGAGCACACCGTCATGGTTGAGAAGCTAGCCAAGGACAAAGGAATCCAGATGCATGGCGGTAAGCCTGCACCTGCCGCTGCGGAGTAGTGTCACCAAAGGTAGGGATTTGGCTGTGATTTACAGTTGCAAAGATTTTTTCTGCGACTTTGCTCAGTAAATTCGTATGTCAAGCCCCTGATTCACCTAAACCACCGCAGCAGAGTAGCTTACGGGTGAGTCTTTAGTTAGGTGTCACTCGGTACAATAGAAGTAGAAGCGAACTAAGGCCGGGACATCTGTCCCGGCCTTCAGTACTTTTAGAGCCAGACATGACTTGTCCATTTTTTAGAATTTCATCCTAACTGTAAGCAATTCAAGCCTTTACCAATAACCCGCTTAGATTCAAGACTTTGCCTTGCAAGTCCAAGGCTAAACGTAAAAGAATGAAGACTTTATCGCAAAACAGGGGAGGGGTAACATGCACAACGGGCACGCACGGAACCTTATTCATACTTCCAGCGTAGAATCACTTGCGATGAAGCGCATCCTGCAAGGCCTGGTCCTCGTTACGCTGCTCCTGGTTTCGACAGGCTGGCTTCAGGCCGAGAAGGTCGCCGACCTTCCCGCTCCTACCGGCTATATCAGCGACTTTGCCAACGTCCTCTCCCCCGCCACACGCGCCAGCCTCGAAGACCTTTGCACCCAGGTGGACCGGCAGGCTCACGCACAGATCGCGGTCGTCACCATCAAGACGCTCGACGGCGACCAGTCCATCGAGGAGTTTGCCACCCAGTTGCAGGGCAAGTGGAAGGTGGGGGCCAAGGGTACCGACCGCGGCATCCTGATGCTGCTGGTCATGACCCCCCGCCGGGGCCGCATCGAGGTAGGCTACGGCCTGGAAGGCATCCTCAACGATGCTAAGGTGGGCGACATTGGCCGCGCTATGGTTCCGGCCGCTCAGCAAGGCGACTACAACACCGCTGTGCCCCTGGGCGTCCAGCAGATAGCCAGGGTCATCGCCACTGACGCCGGTGTCACCCTGACCACTCCAGAGCCGCAGCACACCTATCGCCGTGTGCAGGACAGTAGCCAACCCATCCATCTCTCCTTCCTTCAGGTCGTACTGGGTGGTGGGGTACTGCTCATCATCGTCATCATCCTCATCCGCACTGGCAACATCGGCATCCTCTTCTTCATCCTTGGCAACCTGATGGGCGGCGGAGGAGGTCGTGGTGGTGGTCGTGACGACCGGGGTGGAGGGGGTGGTGGTTTCGGAGGGTTCGGAGGAGGAAGCTCCGGCGGTGGAGGTGCCAGTGGAGACTTTTGAGACCCCCATGTAAACCTCTCTAAAAACAGCAAAACCGGGCGGAGCGGGATGGTACAGTACAGCGGTAACCGCTAAACACTGGAGCCGAGCCAAACATCGAATCATCGAAATACTGAACCTGGAACCAATCGAAATAACGAAAGTGGAGGCATCAATGAAATCTCTTTGGATCGGACTTGGTATCGTAGGCCTGCTCGTCGTAGTACTGCTGTTTATCGGCGGCAGCTATATCGGGGCCAAGAACACGATGGTCGTCAAGAACGAGGCCGTCACCCAGGCCTACTCGCAGGTCAACGTCGTTCAGCAGCGCCGTTTGGACCTCATCCCCAACCTCGTTGCCTCGGTGAAGGGCTACGTCAATGAGGAGACCACCGTCCTCACCAACATCGCCAACGCTCGCGCCGGAGTGCTCTCCGCCGGCAGCGATCGCGGCTCGCAGATCCAGGCGAACGCCAAGCTGGACGTGGCCCTCGGACCGTTCTTCCGCCTGCAGGAGCAGTACCCCAACCTCAAGGGCAGCGAGCAATTCACCCGTCTGACCGACGAACTGGCCGGAACGGAAAACCGCATTGCCGTCGAGCGTCAGCGCTACAACAAGACACTGGAGGACTACAACGTCTACGTTCGCCAGTTTCCCAACAGCTTCTGGGCCAACATCGCCGGCTTCCACTACCGCGACGAGTACTTCAAGGGCAATCCTGAGAACAGCACCGCCCCCAAGGTTGACTTCGGCAAATAACCCACCGTCCATAACAGCAATGAAACGGCCATCGCAGGTGCGATGGCCGTTTCATTGTTGCAAAGGAAGAGAAGTTACTTGGTGAAGGCCGCGAGTGCCGAAGCTTCGTCGTCCTTGATGTCAAACACAGTGTAGAGCTTGGTGATCTGCAGCAGATCGTGAACCTTCTTGGTCAGATTGAGTAGTTTCAGCTCGCCGCCGCTGTTCTTCACGGTGGTAAACGCGCTTACCAGTTCGCCGATCCCCGAGCTGTCGATGTAGTTAATATCGCCCAGGTTGAGCAGAATCTTGTTGGAGCCTTTGGCCAGGATGTCGCGGACCGCGTCACGAATGGTAACGCTGCCTTCGCCGAGAGTGATACGGCCGCTGAGATCCAGAATCGTGATGCCGTCCACTTGGCGAGTCTGTACTTTCATGCTCATGTGTTGTCTTCTCCTTAGGTCCCCGGCTGCGCGGGTGTTCGGTGTTTGATCAGGGTGAGTTCGGTTCCGGGGTGTAGCTGCCGAAAGTGTACCTCATCCATGAAGGCTCGGATGAGGAAGATGCCGCGGCCGGAGCCTCGCAGGATGTTTTCCGGTGCCAGCGGGTCAGGGATGGTCTCCGGATTGAGGCCGGCCCCCTGGTCGGTAATTCGAATAATCAAAGAATCGGTCGTGGTCTCAAACGCAGCCGTGATGTGCTTGGTCGTGTCGTAGGCGTTTCCGTGCAGCACGGCGTTGACTGCCGCTTCGCGCACAGCCATACCAATGTGCGGAATCGTGTCTTCGTCAAAGCCGGCACGGATTGCACACTGTTCTGCAGTCTGTTCGACCTTGTTGACGCTATCCAGGGACGAGTCCAGGGTATAGCTGACACGGCTTGTTGGTGAGTCGTCCAAAAGGTCCTTTTCTCCAGACTGTCTTGCATGCACGGCAGACACTGGCGATGATGGCAGTTTGCTTGTGCCGCCCCCGAATGTCAAGGAGAACGGCATTTCAACCCCTTTGGGGCGGTTATCGGAGGCATCAGGGGTCGCCCATTCCTACCGTCGCCAATGGTGAGTTAGGATTCGGAGACGTATTGGATGGAATACAAGTGCAACGGAACGGAAATATTGGCGGCTGATGACAAAACACGCAAACCATAGGACCAGCGTCTCCGCCCTGATGGGTGCCTCCGTTCTGGACGCCCAGGGCAAGCTCTACGGACGCGTGACCGAACTCGCGGTTCTGCCTGTAGTGGATGCGATTCACATCCACGGAATGGTCGTCCGCCCGGCTGGTGCGGGTCGCGGCGAACTGCCAGTGTTCATTACGGTTGCAGAGCTGCAGCACACTCCCGAAGGAACCCTGCAATTCTCGGAAGCCGCCGCCCCAGCCCCACTTTCAGCCGATGATGCCTACCTTCTGCTGGAACGGGACCTTCTCGATCAACAGATCATTGACATCAATGGACACAAAGTCGTTCGGGTGAACGATGTCGACCTGGTCTGGGAGACTGCCCAGGACGACCAATCCACACCCCTACTTCGGATTGCGGAGGTAGAAGTCGGCATGCGAGGTGCCGTGAGGCGCTTGCTGAAGGGGCTGCCGGCCGCGACCGTCCACAGCATCGCGGAGAGGTTCCGCGCTAGCGTCATTCCGTGGAACTTTGTGGACTTGATTGATCGTGACCCTGCACGTCGCGTCAAGCTGAAGATTGGGCAGGACAAACTTGCCCGGATGCACCCTTCGGACCTTGCCGACATCCTCGAAGATCTGGCTCCGGCAGAGCGTCAGGCCCTCTTCATCAGCCTCGATGAGGAGGTTGCTGCGGAAGCTTTGGAAGAGGTCAATCCCAAGATGCAGCAGACTCTGATCGAGTCGTTAGATTCGGAGCAGATCGCGGGCATCATCGAGGAGATGGACCCCGGTGCCGCCGCCGACCTGCTCTCCGAACTCTCAGACGAACGCTCCGAGGCCATCCTCGAAGAGATGGACCCGGAGGAACGGCAGGAGGTTGAGGAACTGCTCGAATTCTCCGGAGACTCGGCAGCTGGACGCATGACGACGGAGTTCCTGGCACTGCCGAAGGACAAGATCCTGGCAGACGCAATTGCCGCGTTGCGCGATTTTGAGGGGGATGTCGATGTCGTGGGCGAGATTTACCTACTCGATGAAGAGGGCGGAATTGCTGCCCTGATCCCACTGGTGCAACTGCTTCTTGCCGCGAAGGATGCCCCCCTGAGCGATCTTCCTCACGGACACATCGTAAGCTGTACTGTAGATGCCAATGGACGAAAGGTAGCCGAGTTATTTGATAAGTACAACCTGCGGGCTTTACCGGTTCTCGACCATGAAAAGAAGCTGGTTGGTGTCATCCATGCCGACCAGGTTATTACCCTACTGCGTGCAAAGAGCTAGATCCGGTACGGCGGAGGCTGGGAGCCAAAGCGTATGAAGATCCTATACGCATCGCAGCTTACCGAACATGACTCATCCTTGTATCGCATCTGGGCGCTGAAGCGTCTGGGCCATACCGTGGTGCCGTTTAACACGCTTGGTTACGAATCAGGGAATGCCCTGATCCGCAAAATCGTCTATCGCGCCAGCGCCGGACCGGGAGTTGGGCGTCTCAATCAGGATCTGCTGCGAATCGCAGAGGCGGAGAAGCCGGACCTTCTGTGGGCTGATAAGCTGCTGTGGATGCGCCCCAAGACGCTAAAACGTCTGCGACAGATGGAGATTGCGACGGTCAGTTATATGATCGACAATGCGTTTGGACTGCGGCAGGATCCGGGATGGCGACTGTATATGAAGGACATTCCGTTCTATGACCTTCATGTGGTGCAACGGGACAAGAATATCCTCGACTATCGGGAACGTGGTGCCCGTGATGTGTTGAAGATCCAGACGGCGTATGAGCCAACAATCCACCTTCCTCCGCCTGAATCCTGGAAGGATGCGCAACGCACGCGTGATGTCTCGTTCATCGGCACGCCTTACGACGATCGTGCCCAGACGTTGACGAAACTGGCTACGCTGCAGGAGTTTGGCGTGGCTGTCTCCGGAAACCAGCGTTCGTGGCAGCGTGCGCTCGATCCAGCTACATTCCAATCCATCTATCGCGAAGGAGAGCTTTATCTGGACCGCTATCGCGAGGCAATCTGGGGAGCGAAGATCAACCTGAGTTTTCTAACCCACTCAAACCAAGACGAGTTTGTGCATAAAAGCTTCGAGATAGCCGCCTGCCAGGGGTTTCTGCTGGCGGAGCGTTCGGCGGGCCATTCGCAACGGTTTGTGGAAGATGAAGAGGCCGTGTTCTTCTCGAACTTTGAAGAATGTGTGGCGAAGATACGACGCTATCTGCCCGACGCGGCAGCGCGGCAGCGGATCGCATTGGCAGGGCGTTTGCGAGCAGAGCGGGATGGATACCATAACGACCGGCAGGTTGGGCTGGTGTTAGAGCGGGTGCAGGCTCTGATGGGTACGGTGAAGCGGCCATGAAGTTTTGGAAGAGCTGGCGAACCCGGATACTGCTCTTTCTGGCGGTGCTTGGGCCGGGATTCATTACGGCGAACGTGGATAACGACTCGGGCGGCATCCTGACGTACTCGCAGGCTGGTGCGCAGTTCGGATACACGTTGTTGTGGACGATGATTCCGATTACCTTGGCGCTGATCGTAGTGCAGGAGATGTGCGCGCGGATGGGCGTCGTCACCGGCAAGGGGTTGAGCGACCTGATCCGCGAGGAGTTCGGGTTGCGGATCACCTTTGTGGTGATGATCCTGCTGGTAGTGGTGAACTTCGGCAACGTGATTGCCGAGTTCTCGGGCATTGCTGGCAGCATGCAACTATTTCATGTGAGCAAGTACATCAGCGTTCCGATCTGCGCCTTTCTGGTGTGGGCGCTGGTAGTGAAGGGCGATTACAAGAGCGTTGAAAAGATCTTTCTGATCGCCAGCGTCTTCTATATTGCGTACATCGTCGCTGGTGTACTGAGTAGCCCGGACTGGCATCTTGCGCTGGCGCAGACGGTGCAGCTTCCCTCGCGTCATGTGTGGGGCAACAAGGTGTACGTGTACATGACGGTGGGTGTGATCGGGACTACGATTACGCCGTGGATGCAGTTCTATCTGCAGTCCTCGATCGTAGAGAAGGGTATTAACGTGAAGCACTACAAGGCTTCACGGCTGGACGTGATCGTCGGCTCGATCTTTACCGACGTGGTGGCGTGGTTCATCGTGGTGGCCTGCGCGGCGACTCTGTATGCGCACGGCGTTCGCGACATTGCAGACCCCTCGGACGCGGCGCAGGCGATGAAGCCGCTAGCCGGAGACTACGCCTTTATCCTGTTCGCGGCAGGGCTGTTCAACGCGTCGCTATTTGCGGCTTCGATCCTGCCGCTCTCGACGGCTTATACAGTGTGCGAGGGGCTAGGCTTCGAAAGCGGGTTGGACAAGAATTTCAAAGAAGCGCCTTTTTTCTACTGGTTCTACACGCTGCTGATCTTCTTTGGGGCCGCGATTGTGCTGATTCCCAACTTCCCGCTGGTGAAGTTCATCATCCTGTCGCAGGTGCTGAACGGCGTGCTGCTGCCAGTGGTACTGATCTTTATGCTGCGGT
>JANYER010000202.1 GCA_025359825.1 Granulicella sp. | reverse complement strand
GACCAGTTTCGCAATGGGGATTCGGCGATGTACTCGACGATGGTGGCGGAGCATGACATCAACCTGGAGGACTCGGACCTGGCGGGACCGTTGGCGCTGCACCGGTGGGAGTATGTGAAAGCGCTGCAGGATGCGCAGGTGAAGCATCCGGAGGTTAACTTGAGTCCGCAGGAGGTGGGGTTTCTGCCGTACTCGACGTATGAGTATTACGTGAGCCTTCTGGCTGCGATGCGGGACTATCGGCGGGAGCTGGCGGCGAACCGGGATACGACGGCGGCGGAGCATGAGGTGGTGTTTCTGTGCGGGATGATTGGGCACTTCGTGGCGGATGGGGCGCAGCCGCTGCATACGACGATCAACTACAACGGCTGGACGGGTGACAATCCGAAGGGCTACTCGACTTCGAAGAAGCTGCATGGATTGGTGGAAGGGGACTTCGTACACAACAACATCAAGCTGGCGGATTTGACGCCGCTGATGGATATGGTGAAGCCGGAGGCATTGAAGGACCCGTTTGGTGAGTTTGTCCAGTACCTACGGCACTCGCACACGTTTGTGAATGAGACCTACGACCTGGAGAAGACCGGGGCGTTTGCGGGCGCGGGAACTGCGGAGGGGAAGGAGTTTACGAAGGCTCGGCTGGCGGATGGTGCGATTGAGTTGCGGAATATGATTTATACGGCCTGGTTGCGGTCGGGGGATCCGCTACCGCCCTATAAGTCGAATTAAAGAATTTTGTTCACGGATAAGGTGAGCAGACATTCGTTTTGGTGGGCGTTTAGCGCGGACTTTCAGGCCCGCAGATTTTGGGCGCAGGTGTTCCTGGGGCTTTGCCCCAGGCTAGGGTAGCTCGGGCCTTCAGCCCGAAAAGCTGGTAGTCGTGAAACGTGTCAAAGCGGGACGATGGGGTAGTCGTGTTGCTGGACACGGGTGAGCAGGCGGCGCAGGATGGGCGTCAGTGCGAGAGCCAGGATGGGCGTGAGCACGGCTGCAAGGACGGCCCAGACGACAAGGGCGTGGCTCTCCCAGAGCCAGAGGTCGCGGGCTAGCTGGAGTGGGCCGGTGCGGGCGGCGTGGAGCAGGTCTTTGGCGGAGAGCGGCATCTCTGCGGTTTGAAAGATGCGGCTGCCTAAGCGGATGAATGGGATGAGCAGGATGATCTGCAGCGGGTAGGCCAGGTGGTTGGTGATCTGCGAGGCGACGATGTTAAGCCGGAAGAGGAAGGCCACGGCGAGGCAAAGCAGAGTGGTGGAGCCGAGGATGGGGTTGAGGCCGATGAGGACGCCGGCGGCGAGGCTCCAGGCGAGCTTCTCCGGGGTGGCTCCGCGACGCAGGAGGGCGAGGATGGGGAGGACGATGCGGCGGTAGGCCCAGCCGTGCTGCGGGGGTGTCTGGATCTGAGTCACTTAGAGAGGATAGACTGCGCGTGAGGCATTTTGTTTTAACTGCAGCTGTTCTTGCGGGTTGGGGCGGAGGTTTGGGTGGCGTTTCTTCGGAGTGTGGTGCGGAGTGTGCGGCTGGTGGGGATGTTTGTGGTGGCAGGGACCGAGCTGCTGGTGAAGCGGCCACCGACGCGGGAGGCGAGGGCGGAGTGGCTGCATCGCTTTTGCGCACGTGCGGTTAAGGGGTTAGGCGTTGAGATCGATGTGGTGGGGACGTTTCCTGAGGGTGGCGCAGTGATTGCGAACCATTTGAGCTACCTGGACATTATTGTGTTCGCAGCGGTGCATCGGTGCGTGTTTGTGTCGAAGGCGGAGATTGCGAACTGGCCGGTAATTGGCTGGATGACGACGATGTCGGGCACGGTGTATGTGGAGCGAGGACGTGGGGGCTCTGCGAAGAAGGCTTCGAGCGGGATGGAGGCGGCTGCCGAGGTGGGGCTGCCGGTGGTGTTCTTTCCGGAGGGAACGACGACCAATGGGGAGGCGATGCTGAAGTTCCACTCCGGCATACTGGCGCAGGCGATGGCGGCGAAGCACCCGGTGACGGCGGCGTATGTGCGGTACTGCGTGGGGGAGGGGAACGACGCGAGTGTGAAGGTGGAGGACAATGTCTGCTACTGGGGTGATACGCCGATGTGGCCGCATGTGTTCCGGTTCCTGGGGTTGAAGAATGTTCGCGCCGAGGTGCGGTTTGCGGATGCTGCGATTGTGTTCTCGAGCGATGTGGTGCATCGCAAGCAGGCGGCGCTGGAGGCTTGGGTGGCGGTGAAGGAGTTGTCCGAAGGGACGGTTGGGCAGGCGGGGCGGACGGTTGGGATGGTGTGCGGGAGTTAGCGAACCTTAAGTTGCACCATTTGTGATTCAACTAATGTTCATCGTGTGTACAACTGGCGTTCTCGATAGGACGGCAGAGTGAGAGTCGCAAGCTCAGATCGTGACCCGCGGTTGGGGTCGGATGAGGAGAGTCGATGCTCACAGTGGTGGAGTCGCAGGCGGTACTGCCGATGGTGGGGTTGGTGGCGGAGGTTTCGTCGCCGGTGTTGCCGGAGTTTCTGGTTGAGTCGGGTGAGTATGGCGTCCGGCTGGCGGTGAGTGAGCTGGAGCGGGTGGAGGCGTACCGACTACGGTTTACGATCTTCAACCTGGAGCTGCATGAGGGGTTGATGTCGGCGTATGCGGATGGGTTGGACCGCGACCAGTTCGATGCGGTGTGTGAGCATCTGCTAGTGGAGGATAAGCGCGACGGGCGGATTGTCGGGACCTACCGGTTGCAGCGTGGTGAGGTTGCGGGACAGCACTTTGGCTACTACAGCGAACAGGAGTTCGGGTTTGCGCCGTATGAAGGGTTGCGGGGCCAGATTGTGGAGCTGGGGCGGGCGTGTATCCATCGCGAGCACCGGTCGCCGGAGGTGTTGCATCTGCTGTGGCGCGGGATTGCACGGTATGCGCTGGCGAAGGGTGGACGATACATGATGGGATGCTGCTCGTTGACGTCGCAGGACGCGGCGATGGGATGGGCGGTGTATAGCTCGTTGCAGCACTGCCTGGTGGAGCCGGAGCTGCGGACGGTTCCGACAGCGGCCTACGCGCTGCCGGAGCTATCTGGCGAGAGGACGGTGGAGCGGGCGCCGAAGCTGCTGCGGGCTTATCTGACTTTGGGGGCGAAGATCTGTGGGCCTCCGGCGATCGACCGGGAGTTTGGGACGATCGACTTTCTTACCCTGCTGGACCTGCAGGCGCTGCATCCCCGGATGGCAGCGAAGTTTCTGGAGGGATGCTGACGGTGGTGTGGTGGTTACGATCTGTTTGGCGGAGTATATACCTAGTTTGGTTGCTTATTGCCGCAGCGGCGGATGGGATGGTGCGGCGTCCGGAGGTGGGGGCCGCGGGCGCGGTGTGGATTCATGGATGGTGTCGACGGATTGTTGCAGCGTTGGGGATCGATTGCCGGTACAGCGGGGAGTTGCCTGCGGGCGGTGCGGCGGTTTGTAACCATTTAAGTTACCTGGATATTTTGGTGATGAGTTCGATTACGCCGTTTGTGATGGTGGCGAAGCGTGAGGTGCGTGGCTGGCCGCTGCTGGGTGGGCTCACGGCGCGGGCGGGTACGGTGTATGTGGAGCGTGGGGGTGGGCCTGCGACGTATCCGGCAGTGAACGCTGCGATGGCTGAGGCTTACCAGAGTGGGCTGCCGGTGCTGTTCTTTCCGGAAGGAACGACTACGGATGGGGCGTATGTGGGCGGTGGGGTGATGCCGTTTCGGCGAGGGCTGTTTCATTCTGTACTGAATGAAGGGGTGCCGCTGCGGGTGGCTGCGTTGGGGTACTCGATGGATGAAGGGAACGGGACGGCCACGGTGGGGCAGGATATTTGCTGGTGGGGCGATATGTTTCTGGGGCCGCATCTGTTTCGGCTTCTGGGGCTGCGTGGAGTGCGGGCGGAGGTGCGATTTGGTGCGGAGGTGACGGCGCGGGCGGATCGGTTTGTGTTGTCGGAGACGGCGCGTGAACGGGTGATGGAGATGTATGAGGGGCTGGGGTGCGGCGAGTCAGACGTTGCGGGGTATGAGGCGGAGCTTGTGGAGGCGCTGTAGGACCTGTTCGATCGACCAGTCCAGGGAGTCTGTGCCTTCTACGGTTACAGATGCGTGGGCGGCGGATGGTAGGACGTAGAGGTCGGCCATGGGTTTGGCGGTGGCTTCGAACTGGGCGCGGACGCTGGCCTCGGTGCGGCCGCGTTCGCGCATGTCACGGTAAATGCGGCGGTTGAGGCAGATCTCGTTGGGGGCGTTGACGTAGATGCTGAAGTGGTAATGCGGCAGCAGGCCGGGGTAGTGGAGGGCGAGGATGCCTTCGACGAGGACAACGCCGGTGGGGACGAGGGTGTCGGTGCGGCCGGGGACGCGGGAGTGGGTGCTGAAGTCGTAGACAGGGCGCTGGACGGGCTGGCCGGCGGCGAGGGCGCGGACGTGCTCGAGGATGAGTTCGGACTCGAGGGAGTCAGGGTGGTCGAAGTTCTGGAGGTTGCGATCGTCGAGGGGGAGGTGGGAGAGGTCGCGGTAGTAGAGGTCGAGGGGGAAGAGGGTGGCGTTGAGCTGGGTAGTAAGCTCGCGAGCGAGAGTAGTTTTGCCGGATCCGGAGCAGCCAGCGATAGCGATGACGAGGGGGCGCTTGGTGGCTTCGGATTGGATGGGTTCTGACTGAGTCATCGTTCAGGGCTTGATTTGGGGGATGATGGCCTTAAGGAGGTTGGTGAACTGCTCCTCGGTGCGGCGACCGACGTCGAGGACTTCGTTGTGGTTGATGGCGGTGGGGAGGACTCCGGCGGCCATGTTGGTGACGAGGGAGATGCCGAGAACTTCGAGGCCCATGTGGCGGGCGATGATGACTTCGTGGACGGTGGACATGCCGACGAGGTCTGCGCCGAGCGTGCGGAATGCCCGGATTTCGGCAGGGGTTTCGAAGCTGGGGCCAAGGACGGCTAGGTAGACGCCTTCGTGGAGGTGCGTGCCTTGCTTGGAGGATTCTGCGCTGGCGAGGGCGCGGAGGTCGGGGGAGTAGGCCGCGGACATATCGAAGAAGCGTTGGCCTGCGCCATCTACGCGGGCGAAACTTGGCTCGTTGGGGCCAAGGGCGGCGTTGGTGCCGGTGAGGTTGATGTGGTCGTTGATGAGGACCAGCGAACCCTGGGTGTAGTTGATGTTAACGCTACCGGCGGCGTTGGTGACGATGAGCGATGTGCAGCCGAGCAGGCCGAGGACGCGGGTGGGGAAGGTGACCTGGGAGAGTGCGTAGCCCTCATAGGCGTGAACGCGCCCCTGCATGACGGCGACTGGAACTCCGGCGATGGTGCCGAGTATGAGCTGTCCGGAGTGCCCTTCCACAGTGGAGATGGGGAAGTTCGGGATGGCCGAGTAGGGGATGGCGGTGGGCTGCTCCACCTGTGAGGCGAAGTTGCCGAGGCCGGTGCCGAGGATGATCCCGAGGGTGGGGCGGATGGCGGTCTGGGTGCGGATGAAGTCTGCTGCGGCCTGGGCCTGGGTGTAGAGGTCTGGTGTTTGCGGCATCGGTGGTGGTTGTCCCTGGAATATTTCTGTTGGCTGCCTGATTTTACTTGAGTTGGCGCGCTTTTTAGAGATCCGATGGCTGCAGGTGTGCGGGAGTTTAGACCTCTTTGCGGGTGAAGGTGCGGACCAGGACAGGTGAGAAGGTGGCGACGGCTGCTATAGCTAGAGCGGTGGCAAGGGTGGAGGGGATGGGGGAGATGGTGAAGGCTGTCCATGAGATAAGGATCCAGAAGGCCATGTTTGCGGAAGCGGCGAGATAGACCCAGTCGGAGAATTTGTGCTGGTCGTGAATGAAGTCCATTTGCGCCAAGGTGCAGTAAGGGGTGGCGGGAGTGATGGTGCGGCGGAGGAGGACGACGGGAAGAAGATTGAGGGTGAGGACGATGGCTACCCAGAGGATGGGAGCGAAGACCTGCGAGTATCGTGGCTGTAGGAACCAGGTGAGGGTGATTGTGAGAAGGATGTTGATGGTGGCGCCGGCGTTGACGACGGCAGGGAAGTGGGCCATGTCGGAGAGTCTGTTCATCTCATTGAGTTTTTTTTGGGATGGATGCATGGGATGGGAGTGTCCTAAGAGCTTGACATGGCTGTGATGTGGATAAGTCTACAGTGGAGACAGGGCCTGGAGGTGAGTACGATGGAAGAGATATTGATGGGACGCAATAGGGGCGGCGATGACAAGCCGGAATCGGTGTGGGACTATCCTCGGCCTCCGCGGCTGGAGGCTAGTGCGAGGGCGTTGAAGATTGTCCATGCAGGCGTGGTGGTCGCTGAGACGGCGCGTTCGATGCGGATTCTGGAGACGAGTCATCCGCCGGTGTATTACATTCCGCAGCCGGATATAGCGATGGAGTTGCTGCAGGCTTCTTCGCGGCGGGGTAGCTTTTGTGAGTTCAAGGGAGTGGCTTCGTATTGGTCTTTGGAGAGTTTGGGTAAGTCTTTGGGAAAACGAGTTGAGGATGTTGCCTGGAGCTATGCGAATCCTTCGAAGAGTTATGCGGGGTTGAAGGATTATCTGGCGTTTTATGCGAGCCGGGTGGAGGAGTGCTGGGTCGACGGAGAACGGGTGGTGGCCCAGCCGGGAGACTTCTATGGTGGTTGGATCACATCGCATGTAACGGGGCCCTTTAAGGGTGCGCCTGGGACTTTAGGCTGGTAGTTTGAGTTCCCAGAAATTTACTTGTTTTTTGCAAGTAGATTTTGTTAGGGTGTTGCGGTGTTGAAAAAATCTGTTGCGGGACGACGGTCGGGATGTCCGGTGAGTGTTTCGCTGGAGTTGTTTGGCGACCGTTGGTCACTCTTGATTATTCGAGACATGATGGTACGCGGGAACAAGACATTCAAGGAGTTTCTTGCTTCTGGCGAAGGGATTGCTACGAATATCTTGGCGGGGCGTCTACGGCGACTGGAGAAGGCGGGGATCGTGATCACTGAACCGGATGTAAGCGACGGCAGGAAGCTTAACTACCGGCTTACGGAGAAGGGGATTGAGCTTGCGCCGATCCTGCTGGACATGCTCTTATGGGGCGCGAAGCACGAGGAAACCGGCGCTCCGTGCGCAGTGATGGCAGAGATGGCGAAGAGCCGGGAGTGGGTCTTGAAGGAGACGCGGCGGCGGTGGGAGGTGCGTGACCCAGCGCCTATTCTGCCTAAGTTTGGTTCGAACTGAAGGGCGTACAACGAGATTTTGTGCAATATAGCCGATGAATGGAGAAAATGATGAAGCAGATTAATGTGTACTTGACGTTTGATGGAAACTGCCGTGAGGCCATGACCTTCTACGCCGATGCGTTGGGCGCGAAGGTTGATTTGATGAATTTTGCGGATATGCCGAACTGCCCGGCTGGGTCGAGCGAGCGGATTATGCATGCGCGTCTTGCGAAGGGTGAGGCGGTGCTGATGGCTTCGGACACGATGCCGGGAATGCCGTTCACGATGGGAAATAACTCTTCGATCAGTATTGATTGTTCGAGTGCTGCCGAGGTGGATGAATTTACCGCTTCACTGGGTGCGGGTGGTAAGGTGACGATGCCGCCGCAGGACATGTTCTGGGGCGCGTACTTTGCGATGCTGACGGACAAGTTCGGGCTGCATTGGATGTTCAATTTCGATAAGGCTAAAGTGTAGTATTTCGACCGAAAAGGAGACGACATGAGCAAGGTGCGAGTGCTGGTAGGGACGCGCAAAGGCGCGTTTGTGTTGACGTCGGACGGGAAGCGGGCGAAGTGGGAGGTCAGCGGCCCCCACTTCGCGGGCTGGGAGGTATACCACGTGAAGGGTTCGCCCCTGGACCCGAACCGTATCTATGCTTCGCAGTCGAGCTCGTGGTTTGGGCAGGTGATCCAGCGATCCGATGACGGTGGTGCGACGTGGGAGGCGGTGGGGAACAAGTTCGCCTACGACGGGGTGCCGGGGACTCACCAGTGGTATGACGGGACGGCGCACCCGTGGGAGTTCAAGCGGGTGTGGCACCTGGAGCCTTCATTGACAGATGCTGAGACGGTGTATGCGGGCGTGGAGGATGCGGCGCTGTTCAGGTCGACCGATGGGGGAAAGAACTGGACGGAGCTATCCGGGCTGCGGGGGCATGGGTCGGGGCCGCATTGGATGCCGGGTGCGGGTGGGATGTGTCTGCATACGATTGTGCAGGACCCCAGCGATGTGCAGCGAATATTCATTGCCATCTCTTCGGCTGGCGCGTTCCGGACGGACGATGGTGGGGCTACTTGGAAGCCGATCAATAAGGGGTTGCGTTCTGCGCATATCCCGGATCCGCTGGCGGAAGTGGGGCACTGCGTCCACCGGATTGCACTGCATCCGACCAAACCGAAGACGCTGTTTATGCAGAAGCATTGGGACGTGATGCGCAGTGATGACGCGGGGGACAACTGGACGGAGGTAAGCGGGAACCTGCCGACGGACTTCGGCTTCTGCATCGATGTGCACGCGCATGAACCGGAGACGATCTATGTAGTGCCGATCAAGAGCGATGGTGAGCACTTTCCAATGGACGGGAAGCTGCAGGTGTATCGCAGCAAGAGCGGCGGCAACGAGTGGGAGCCGATGACCAAGGGGCTTCCGCAGAGTGATTGCTATGTGAATGTGCTGCGCGATGCTATGGCGGTGGATAGCCTGGATACGTGCGGGATTTATTTTGGGACGACGGGGGGGCAGGTGTACTGCTCGCCGGATGCGGGAGAGAACTGGGCTCCGATTGTGCGGGATCTTCCGGCGGTACTGTCTGTGGAAGTGCAGACGCTTGCCGGATGACGATTCGAGTGGAGTTGCCGGGGCATTTGTGTACGCTGGCAGGGGTGGGGAAGGAGGTGTTCCTGGAGGTGGCTGCTCCG
>JANYER010000177.1 GCA_025359825.1 Granulicella sp. | reverse complement strand
GCACGCGCCCGCAGGTTCTACGGGTGCACCCATCACGTGGGAGGCGGTATACGTAGGCCTGTACCCTGCGTCACAGCAGGTGCCCTACTGCTGCGTCGCAGGCTCCATCTTGCCCGGCGCTATATCGCCCTGCCCCGTATGCGCCAAGTTCAACGCGCAGCTGCGGGCGTGGGTGCCGGGTGACCCACGCAGCGAGGCGCCGGAGTTCCCCTCTCACCTGCGCACGAGCACATCACCGGGCCCGGACGGCTTCGCACCTGAGTTCCTGCGCTGGCCGCGACCTGCAGCGCATGGCACGCGGTTCGAGTACCGCAGGCGCTTGTGTGTGGTGCTGGCTGCATTCTTCTCAGCCTTCCTGCGGCTGAGCAGGGTACCGCCTGACTTCAAGACCGGCACAAGCATCCCGCTGCTGAAGCCGGTCAAGGCGCAGGAGCCGCAGCCTGACCGCGCAGTGCCCAACAATTACCGCTTCATTACCATGGGCAACTCGCTAGGCAAGCTGTTTGGCACCGTCCTTATGACGCGTCTCTCGCACTGGAGTGACCGGTCGGGCGTTAGCAGCAGCACGCAGGCCGCCTTCCGCGCAGGCCGCAACTGCGAGCAGCACGTGATCAGCCTCATCGAGACGCTCAAGGAGCGCACGCGCTACAAGCAGCCAACCTGGGTGCTGTTCGTAGACTTCCGCAAGGCCTACGACACCGTCAACCACGAGGCACTATGGGCGGTGGCACGGCGTGCTGGCCTGCCCGAGCACGTCGTCAAGCTGCTGGAGGACTGGAACACGGACCGCACCGCCCGCCTACGCGTCAACGGCGAGCTGTCGGAGCCGTACACCATCGGCAAGGGCGTGCCGCAGGGTGACGTGCTGTCGCCGTGGCTTTTCAACCTCTTCATCGAGAGCCTCGTGCGCACCATCCGCGCCGACAGCATCTACCGCGGCGTGTGGGCGTACAACCTGAACATGAAGGAGCTGCTGTACGCTGACGACCTGGCGCTGCTGTGCGACAGCCGTGCACAGGTGGAGCGTGCGCTCACCATCGTCAACGACTGGTGCACCGAGTGGGGCATGACCGTCAATGTCGGCGCGCGTAAGACGGAGGTGCTCGTGTTTGAGGAGGCTGCACCGCCTGGTGGACACTTGCCTGTGGCGTTTGGCGCTCAGCTCGTGCCTGTCGCAGACGAGTACCGCTACCTCGGGCACGACGTCAACACGCGCCTCGAGTATGCACCGCTGATAGCGCACTACGCCAAGAAGATGTGGGACAACTACAACCGTTTCTTCCGCGCCAACTCGGTGACCTCGCAGATGCCGCTGCGGTCGCAGGTCATTCAGATCCGCACTTTCGTGCTCTCGTGCTGCAATTTCCTTGCCTCGGCTCTCCCTGCGCACAAGCCGAACATGGCCGACGCTATGGACAAGGTGGTTATCGACATCGCCAGACACCTACTGCGGCTGCCTGGCAACGCCATCATCAGTGCGCTGTGGCAGGAGAGCAAGTCACAGCCCACCATCGCTACGTGGGTGCGTGAGCGCACGCGTGTATTCCTGGAGGCGTTCACTGCACCCTCTTGCAACCTCAGCATACCCCTGCACGCTATCCTGCACCGGCAGGCGTGGGGATACTACGACTACGCACGCAAGCCGGTGCCGTTCACGCATTCTGACTCGTGGCTGGCGCAGACGCAGCAGATGCTGACCCAGCGCCTCCGCCTGCCAACCAACATGCCATGGCTGCAGCGCCCACCCATGTACACGCACGAGCTGGTGTCGCGGTTCCATCGCGACTACGTGCCGCCTCCTCATGGCAGCACACTGCAACTGCTGCCCCTAGCCCTCAAGCAGGTGGCGGCAATCTTCGCACGGGAGGTGGCTGCGGTGCACTGGCTGACTGCGGCGCGAGCCTCGGACAAGGTGCTGTCGCGCACCTGGACTGCGGAGCAGTGGGCCTCCCGCCCGCCGACTGCGCCAAAGGCGTTCCGTGCATGGCTGAACTGCGGCTACTCGGCTAACGCGCACGCGCGCCTTGGCCTCTACCGCAACTGCACGCCGTACTCGTGCACGCTGCCGGGTGGAGCAGGCAATGTGCTGGGAGGCTCTGACGCGCCGATGCCAGCCAACGTGCCGCTTCTGCAGGCCCGCAACGGCGCGGCCTCCCACATGGTAAATGTGGCAGGCAAGGGCGTCAGGCACCCCAGCTACTGCCATGCGTGCAAGAACGGGGTGGCGAATGCAGCTGGCGACCTCTACGGGCCCTGCGATCCCTACCACTACATCGCCGAGTGCACTGCTGATGCATGCGATACTGAGCGCAGGCGTCGCGTGCTGCCCCTCGTTCACGGCATTGTTGAGGCCATCACTGGCGGTGCTGAGCACATCATGCAACGTGTCCCAGACAACGCCACAGCCCACCTGCAGCCCCTGCTGGACGCTGTCACTGCCGCACTGCCTGCTGCTGACAGTGGCCTGTGGCTTGCAACGGAGACCGGCAGGGCCGTCGTGTCGCGCCTTGCATTTGGTCAGCCTTGGTCTGTCAGCGACCTGCCACTCGCAATCAGGGCCTCGCTGGCGCCGATGGATGTGCTGGCCACCTCGATCGGCCGCCTCTGTGACGCCATAACCTGGCCCTCCTTCCTCACCCGCACAATGTCTGCCACGTGGGCGTCCAGAGCCAACAAGATCCAGCGCATCTCTGACATCGTTGCAGATGCGAGAACATGACGGTGAGAGTTGACGAGAAATAAAAGGGAATAAGATAAACTCTCAAATACCCATCATTCG
>JANYER010000174.1 GCA_025359825.1 Granulicella sp. | reverse complement strand
CGGGACTTAAGGCTGTGGGAGAGGACGTGATACGTGATCTGAAAGCGGGGCTCGGAGGGGTACCAGTCGACAGCGGTGACATCTTCAAGGAAGTTGTATCCGGCGTCCTTAGCGGCCTGGACGGCGGCGAGGATGCTTTCCCCGGGGACGGTGAGGGTGAGCTCGGCGCGGTCGTACTTGGCGTCGGTGGCGATTCCATCAAAAGCGGTAAGCGCTGCCTGGACAATAGCGTTGTCAGAACAGGCTTCGGAGACGGCTTGAAGGCCTTTTACGGCGCTGGCGGGATCGTACATTTACAAGTCCCCTTTATCGTTGGCCCAGTCCAAGATGCCCTTCTTCCAGACGTAGAAGAGACCGACGGCGACGAAGCCGATGTAGGTCAGCATCTCGTAGAAGCCGAACAGGTGCGACCCGGTGATGGCCGGCAGGCGACGGAAGATGACTGCCCAGGGAAGCATAAAGACCGCCTCCACATCGAACAGAATGAACAACATGGCCACCATGTAGAAGCGCACAGAGAAACGGCCGCGGGCGTCGCCAACGGGGTCCATGCCGCACTCGTAGGCGCCGGCTTTGGTGCGTGAGTTCTTGTGCTTGCCGAGGAGGAAGGAAGCCCCCACCATGCCGCAGGCCATCCCCAGTGCGGCCAGGACTTGCAGGACCAGGGGGACGTAGTTCCAGATGTAGGGGTACGTTTGCATTGCCATCTTTGACTCTAGAATTGCGTCTGGCAAGTGTCAAGCAGCGAGCGGGCGTTTACCGCCTGCATGTGGCACGGATCGCAGCGGATGTTTGCTCTATCGAAGCATGTTGGTATAGCTGTCGATAAGATCCTTGCCAAGCGTAGCGGCGAATATCCCTGCCGCAGCCAGGAAACTGCCAAAAGGAAGCCGTGTGAGGGAATTCGCACGGCCAGCGGCCAGCAGAATGAGTGCATACCCCGTAGCCGCCAAAACACCGAAGAATAGAGCTGCAATGGTAGGCCAGAAGCCCAGGAAAGCTGCAATCATGGCAATAAGTTTTACGTCCCCAAGACCTAAACCTTCACGGTGGCGAATCAGCTTGTAGAGCCAGCGGATGAGCAGCAGGATTGCTGCCACACCCAGTACCGAGCCGACCCGGCCCCAGACCAGGGCCTCCGTGCCGGTAAGGAAGATATTGCCGTGGATCCCTATACTGCCCGGACTGCTCATCCGTAACTGATGGGTAGTGTTAAGAATAACGTCTCCCTCATGGGGGTCAAGAAGGATGGCCTGGGTGCAGACGAGGAAGATGCCGATGGCGATTCCAGTGAGGGTGAAGGCGTCAGGGAGCTTCTGGGTCTGCCAATCCATGACCATGAGGCCAATTAACAGGTAGACGAGTATGCCTATGACCAAATACATGCAGAGGCGTTCGAAGAAAGAGTTCCACGACGCATGTTGATGTGCAAACGAATGTAAATACGTTAGTCGGATCATCGCCACGATAAACAGAAACCAAACTCCAACGACAAGTTCCACCAACGGATACTGCAAAGAAATCCACCTTTTACAATCACGGCATCGAGCACCCAGGAAGATCCAACTTAGTACAGGAATATTGTCGTACCAGCGAATCGGAGACCCACATTTTGGACAGCGCGACCTTGGTTTAACGATTGATTGGTGTTTTGGAAGGCGGTCGATACAGACGTTCAGGAAGCTGCCGAAGAGCAGACCGAAGACAAATCCGATTCCCAGAATGAAGAGTGGGTTCACTCTCGGAGTATACGGCTGATGGTGGGAACGGTTGAGTTTGAGATTGCCCCGTCTATCGGAATGTGTCAGAGTTTCGATATGGACAAGGAAAGCGTCATCACCGTTCTTCGCGAGCATGCCGATGAGTTGCGGGCGGCGGGCTTGGTCCATCTGCGAGTGTTTGGTTCGGTGGCGCGGGGTGAGGCGTCGACAGGGTCGGATGTTGACCTATTGGCGGATTTCAAGCCCACGAAGCGGATCACCCTGGTCACGATGGGCGGTCTTGAAAGTCGTCTCGCCGACCTGCTTGGCACGAAAGTAGATTTGATCGCTGCGGAGTGGATGCGTGTTCCTGTGCGGGGGCAGGCGCTTCGGGAGGCAGTCCTTGCCTTTTAGAGATGCGAGCATGCATCTGGGCGATACTGCAAAGCATTGATCACATCAATGTGTTTTTGGGTGAAATGACAGTCGAAGACTACATCGAAGACCTCAAGACGCGCTCTGCGGTTGAGCGACAGATGCAAATCATCACCGAAGCTGCGATCCGACTGGGCGACGAGGCCGAGACGCTCTGTCCAGGTCTGGACTGGCCAGGCAATCGTGGGATGGGAAACGCCCTAAGGCACGAATATCATAGCGTCAACGACCAGATCGTCTGGGATACGGTGAAGCTGGAGTTACCGCTTCTGCGGGCGGCTGTGGTGAAAGCTTTAGCCTAGAAGTCCACATGCATACGCACCGACTCAACCAGTACCGGCCCGCGGTCCTGGTTGTAGCCGGGGTGGGTAATGTACTGGGCGTCGAGGGCGTAGAAGACTCCGCGCCAGATGTGCAGATTGTAGTAGGCCTCGACGATATCTTCGCGGGCGTAGTGGAGTTTGCCATCGCCGAGCAGGAAGCCGAGGCCGCCGAGGGCGAGGTAGCGCTGGTGGTCGCGCTTGATCGCGTTGGTGACGAAGGTGAGGCCGAGCTTGTCGTTGGGGCGGGGCTTGAGGCCGAAGAGGCCGGAGCGGAGGGAGTAGTCGCCGCCCAGCTCAATGGTCTGGTCGACCTCGGTGTAGGCGTAGGACTGGTGGGCGCCCTCGTTCCAGCCGAAGCGGCCAAAGGCGCGCAGGTTGGGGGTCAGCTCCTGCTCAAAGTTGAGGCCGAAGCCGTATTTGACGGTAGTGAACTGCGGATGCGCGGTGATATCCGGTGTGGTGTGCGTGGCTAGGGCCAGCTGGTTCTGGGTACGGTAGATGCCCATATTGGCGCGATTCACGAACGCCATCGCTCGCACGGCAGACTTCCTATCGGAGTTGAGAAATTTCCCGAACAGGGGATAGCGAGACTCCAGTTCGAAGTTCTGGCCGGAGGCGCGGCGCAGGTTCCAGTCCAGGTCGATGCCGTTGGCCACGGTCGGCATTAGGGCGAGGGCGTAGCGGGCGGTCCAGCTTTTGTCGATGTACTCGGTGACGACGCCGTAGGTGTAGCCGCGGGTATCGGCGGCGTAATCCCATGCGCCGTTGTTGTCGACGGTCCAGTTCATGAACTGAAGATGGCTGTCGGTTCCGATGCTGTTGAGGTCGAGGTAGTCGGGCAGGCTCATCTTGCCGATGTGAAGCTCAATCCGCCGCTCCGGGACCTTAGTGGAGAGCGAAAACGGCGTGCGGGTGGCGTCGACCAGGGTGCTGGAGAGGCCGATGGTCTGGTGAAGCTGCACCCGCGCGATATAGGGTTTGGATCCGAGGGTAGGGTTGCGGACAACATCCAAATTGGTAAAGCCAGCGAGGCCGAGGGCCTGGGAGATGCCGCGCCCACCGGCTGATTCGATATCCAGCAGCAGGTCGGTGGACGCGCGAGGGCTGCGGATCGCCTGCATGCCCAGGAAGAGGGTGCCGATAAGGGAGGTCTTGTACTCGCCACGGCCTACGAGGCTGTTGTCGCTTTGGTAGGGGGAGTGGAAGGGGGCATGGGCCTGGAAGATAATGTTGGCCTGTCCAGCGACGAAAAAACGCGAGCCGTCCGGGTGAGGGAACATGTTGACGTTCCCTGTGGGCTCAGGGGCGTCGGGCAGTGGGCTGGTTTGGACACTACTCGCGCCGCTGGCAGAGGCTGGCTGCTGGGCGTGAGTGACAAGCGATAACGTGATCAACAGGAGTGCGGCCAAAGGGCGCATGAAATCCTTAAATGTTCGAAACAATGAAATTGAGAATGCCGGACGAATGTGAATGGGATGCAAAGAGCCTGCCTTACCGTTGGGCCGAATGAATAGAGGCCAAGGGAAGGCAGGCCAGGTTAAGGAGGGTTCTTCGTCTGGTTCGGAAAGTGGTTCGGTCAGAGTGAACCAGGTGCAGGCGATGGGGCAGCGTTCGTCTGCGGTTTCCACCCAGCGCCGACGGAGTTCAGGCTGCCGAACGCGGTCGATGCGGAGAGCCTTCTTGGGTGCGAGTAAGAACATCATGGTGGGAATCTCCTTTCTGCGCGAAGGGTCGATGGTCTGGATCCTCGGAGCAACTGTGGTGAACCGTGAGTACGATTGCTGTAGTATACCCCAGTAGGGTATTTGGAGGGATGGAAAATGTCGCATACGAAGCGGGAGCAGGTGAAGTTACTCAATCGCGTGAAACGGATTCGTGGGCAGATGGACTCGGTGGAGCGGACGCTGGCGGCGGACGATCATGACTGCGCAGATGTACTAATGTTACTGGCCGCAGTGCGCGGTGGAATTAATGGACTAATGGCCGAGGTGCTGGAGGACCACATCCGGCTGCATCTGCTGAAGGATGGGCACGCCCCATTAACGCCGGAGCTTGGCGAAGATTTGATCGACCTGGTGCGGGCTTACCTGAAGTAGCTGCCTGGTGCAAAAGATTGGCCCGCAGCGAAGGGGCACTGCGAGCCGAATAGCGGGGAGGATTTCAGAACGTAGGTTCGTTCCTTAGTCTTGACTAGCTCTTGGAGCCGACTACGACCAGTCCGACGCCGGCTAGCAGCGAGACGGTGCTGAGAATCGGAGAGATGGGCAGGGTGTTCGTCTCTTTGTGGCCGATCTGGACGGGGCCGAGGTCGACATCCTTTTTCTCGTGGGTGAAGCTGACGCCGCCTACTGCGAAGCCAACGATGCCGAGCAGGATAAGCAGAATGCCGATGATGGTTGCGGGTTTCATGGGGGCCTTTCGTTTGCGTGAAGCGAAATGTTTGCGACCCGTATTGTGATGCAACACAGCCGCAGGAAAGATGTGTGGGCGATTCGGATTCCTTGCAGGGGATGGTCGCTGCCTGCCGCTTGCAACTTGCGGAGACGCGTAGTACTGTTTGGCTACACGGGAAAGGAGGATGATCCAGCCTATGAAAATTGACTGTAATAGTTGCATCAACAAAGTACGTGAGGTGACTGAGGCTTAGAGCGTTCCTGTTGCAAGGATGGCTCTAGACCTGGCGTTTCAAGTAGTTCTCCGCCGAGGCCCAATGTCCGAACAGGGACGCCTCAAGTCAATCTTAACAGATCACCGCCAGACGGCCCGATGCTCTTAGAGCGCGGGCCGTTTGCGTTTTTTGGTGCGGGACGAGTCCGAAGGGCGCAGCGGTTGGTTCGCGTGGATGGGCCGGGGAGTTTTAGAATGGTGGTCATGCAACCACTGGTTATTGCGGGCAAGGCATTTCAATCTCGGCTGATTGTTGGAACGGGAAAGTATAAGGACGGTACGGAGACGCAGGCGGCGATTGAGGCCTCTGGCGCGGAGATGGTGACAGTCGCGGTACGACGGGTGAATCTGGACCGCACCACGGAGTCGCTGCTGGACTTTATCGATCCGCAACGGTACTTCCTGCTGCCGAATACGGCTGGCTGCTACACAGCCGACGAGGCCATCCGCGCGGCTCGGCTGGGGCGCGAGGTGGGCCTGTCTGACT
Source organism: Granulicella sp. (assembly GCA_025359825.1). Lineage (GTDB taxonomy): Bacteria > Acidobacteriota > Terriglobia > Terriglobales > Acidobacteriaceae > Edaphobacter. The sequence goes on along the minus strand of JANYER010000174.1, from coordinate 1,855 downwards.
GGGTGAAGATCGAGGTGATCGGCGATCTGAAGACCCTGTATCCCGATGTGCAGGCGACGGTTGAGGCGACTCGCGTGCTGGTGAAGGAAGGTTTTACGGTGCTGCCGTATACCTCGGACGATATTGTGTTCGCGAAGCGGCTGATCGATGTGGGTGCCGCGGCAGTAATGCCGCTGGGTGCACCCATTGGCACCGGGGTGGGAATTGCGAATCTGCACAACCTGCGTATGCTGCGGGAGCTAATTACGGAAGTTCCGCTCATCGTGGATGCAGGTTTGGGGACGGCCTCGGATGCGGCCTTGGCGATGGAGCTGGGTTTTGATGCAGTGCTGCTGAATACGGCGATTGCAGCGGCCAACGACCCGGTATTGATGGCAGAGGCGATGCAACATGCGGTGCTGGCAGGTCGGCAGGCGTTCCTGGCGGGCAGGATGCCGCGCAAGCTGTATGCGACGGCGAGTTCACCGTTGGAAGGTATCTCTCGTTAGGCAAGAACCTGTCTTGATAGCCGGAGCGATGTGTCGATGCAGTAAACTTCGACCATGCGTGTGTTTGGAATCGATTGCGGCACAGAGTTCACCGGCTACGGCGTGGTGGATGTGGACTGCGATGCGCGCATGCCAAAGTTGCTGCATGTGGCGGCGGGTACGATTCGGCTGAACAAGAAAGAGAAGACTCCACAGCGACTAGCGCAGGTGTATGCGGAGCTGGTGGCTCTGATTACCTTGCATGAGCCCGAGACGGTCGCGATTGAAGAGGTGTTCTTCTCCGCGAATGCGAAGTCGGCATTGAAGCTGGGACAGGTACGAGGCGTGGCGATGCTGGCTGCCGCGACGTGCGCGAAGCCGGTGGCGGAGTACGCACCGCTCTCTATCAAAAGCTCGGTAGTGGGGTATGGGTTGGCGGCCAAAGAGCAGGTGCAGTTTATGGTGACGCGGTTGCTGGAGCTGACGGAGGCGCCCGATTCGGCCGATGCGGCGGACGCCCTGGCCATCGCCATCTGTCACATCCATACGGCGCAGACGCTGCTGGCGCAGGGAGCGCGGCGCTGATGCGTTTCGTTCGTCTTGGGATTGCCTCGATTTTGATGCCGATGCTCGTGCTCGCAACACTGCAAGCACATAGTCAGCAAGGGGCAGCCGGTTCCAGTGCTGCAGCCAAGCCGGGTTCGCAGCCTACGGTGACGTATCAGTTTGACCGGACAGGTCTGCCGGTGCCGCGCTTTACGCTGGTAGTGCGTGAAGATGGAACTGGAACGTACCACGCGGAGGAGGTAGAGCGTCGGTCGGCGGATTCCGTCGTCCAGCAGGTGAGTCTGAAAGAGGTAGACCGACCGCTGACAGTGAGTGCGGAGACGACGGCCAAGATCTTTGCCACGGCGCGGGCGTTGAACTACTTCAATCTGTTCTGCGGGACGAAAGCGAAGAACATCGCCGATACCGGGAAGAAGACGCTGACCTACGCCGGGGCCGATGGGGCAGGGAGTTGCCAGTACAACTATTCAGACGACAAGAGCGTGACTGCGCTGACAGAGATCTTCTACGCGATTGCGTACACCATGGACGTGGGGCGGCGGCTGGACTTCGAGCGGCGCTTTGACCGGCTGGGGCTGGATGCAGAGCTGATCTCGCTGGAGAAGTCCGTCACGGAGAAGAATGCGATGGAGTTGGGGACCATCGCGCCGACGCTGCAGCGAATCGCTGGAGACAACGAGGTGATGCAGCGGGTGCGCATACGGGCGACCAAGCTGCTGGAGCAGAGTGCGGGTGCTGGCAGCGCTTCGAAGTAACTCGTGGGCCGAATAGCAAATTATTTTTCTGAGGGCAGGGCGTTGAGAGTTTTACAGAGCTCTCAA
>JANYER010000132.1 GCA_025359825.1 Granulicella sp. | reverse complement strand
ACCGCGAGGATCGTCAACACTCCCACAAGATCACCCGTCTTAGAACCGGCCTCAGCAGCATGCAGCGTTCCCCACCCCGCTCCTGCCCAGAAGTGCTCCCATCCACTTCCAAAGTTTGCTGCAACTGCGGCTGCATTCTTCGCCAGCAGACCCACCAGTACCACCGCAGCCAAAGCCAGGACCTTCGCCGAAGTAAACACGTTTTGTACCAACGCGCCCATCTTCACGCCCAACGTATTCAGGATTGTCAGCAGAGTAATAATCCCAATCGCCGCCAGGTTCGCCGTATTCAGCCCGATATTGCCAGAGCCCACATGCCAGATCCACCGCGTCTGGCTCACACTCGGAAAGAACACACCCAGGAACTTCCCAAACCCCACCCCAACCGCCGCAATCGTTCCCGTCTGAATCACCAGGAACAGCGTCCACCCATATAGAAATCCCCACAACGGCCCCAACGACTCGCGCAGATACACATACTGCCCACCCGCCTTCGGCATCATCGCCGCCAGTTCGCCATAGCTCAATGCACCGATGATCGTCATCGCCGCCGTCACCAGCCACGCCGCGATGAGCAACGCAGGCGATCCCAGCGAACGCGACATATCCGCCGACACGATAAAGATGCCCGACCCCACCATCGAGCCCATCACCAGCGCCGTCGCGGAGAACAAACCCATTCCCTGCACAAACTGTGGTGCCGCTGCCGAGCCAACTCCAGCACCCGAACCCATCAAGCCATCGGCACCCTCAGGCACACCCAAAGAACCTGTCCTGAGCGGGTCGAAGGAACCTGCTTCTGCATTTGTTTTCGTTGTATTCACGTTCCCTTGTTCTACCCCAAAATGCGAAGAAAGTCTCCCACCACCTTCGCCACCGTCTCCCCTTCGACCAGCAAACCGCTAATCACCGCCACCGAATCCGCGCCCGAATCCACCACACTGCGCGCATTCTCCCGCGTAATTCCGCCAATCGCCACAATCGGCTTCGTCGTCAAAGCCCTCGCCCGCCGCACCCCCTCCAACCCAATCACCGGCTCCGCATCCAGCTTCGTCCCCGTAGCAAACACCGGCCCCACCGCTACATAATCTGCGCGACTCAACTCCGCCACACGCACCTGCTCCTCCGTATGCGTCGAAACCCCCACCCACATATCCTGTCCAACCACCCGCCGTGCATCTTCCGGAGACAAATCCCCCTGCCCAACATGCACCCCACCAAACCCAGCCAACGCCGCCAGGTCCGCCCGGTCATTCATAATCAACCGAACCGGGTGCCCCATGATCTCGACAGCCCCACCGTCGCTATCGTGGGGTGTCTCTCTCTCAAACACCTCCCGCAAAACCGCCGCCCCAGCCAGCACTTCCTGCGGAGACCCACCCTTATCCCGCCACTGCACCAACCCCACCCCGCCCGCCCGTAACTCCAATGCAAATGCCCGCAGCGCCATCCCACGCCGTCGAAGCACTTCAGCATCTGCAATCACATAGAGCCGAGGCAAAATAAGTCCCATCCCGTTCTTATCCTGCCCCTATCGCCGTTCCCTCTTTAGTTCTGCTGCTTCTGCCGCTCAAAGAACCGTTCCATAAACTTAGTATCGAACGCCCCCGACCGGAACTCTTCATCCGCAAAAATCTTTTCATGCAGCGGAATCGTCGTATGAATCCCCTGCACCACAAACTGGCTCAGCGCGCGCTGCATCTTGTTCATCGCCTCTTCGCGGCTCGCTCCGTGGCAGATCAGCTTCGCAATCAACGAGTCATAATAAGGCGGCACCACACCCTCGGCATACTGGGCCGTATCCACACGAACCCCATTGCCACCTGGCAGATTGAACGCTGTAATCTTGCCCGCACTCGGTGTGAACTTCTCCGGATGCTCAGCATTGATGCGGCACTCAATCGCGTGGCCTCGAATCTCCACTGGCTTCGTAATAATCGCGCTCAGCTTCTCACCCATAGCAATACGCAACTGCGCCTTCACCAAGTCAATCCCAGTAACCATCTCGGTCACGCAATGCTCCACCTGGATACGCGTATTCATCTCGATGAAGTAGATCTTGCCATCCTCATCCATCAGAAACTCAATCGTGCCGGCGTTCCAATATCCAATCGCCTTTAGGGACTTCTCAATCACCGCACCCAACTCCGCACGCAGCTTCGGAGTGATCTGCAGACTCGGTGCCTCTTCAATCAGCTTTTGATGACGCCGCTGGATCGAGCACTCGCGCTCTCCCAGGCTCATCACATTGCCATGCTCATCCGCCAGTACCTGGAACTCGATGTGCCGTGGACGTTCAATAAACTTCTCCATGTACATATCGCCGTTGCCAAACGCGTTCGCCGCCTCGGTACTCGCCTGCTGAAACATTGAAGGCAGCTCCTCAGGATTGCGGCAGATACGCATGCCACGACCGCCGCCACCCGCGACCGCCTTCAAAATCACCGGATACCCAACACTCTTCGCCCAGCTCAGCGCCTCGTTCTCGTCGGCAATCACGCCATCCGAACCCGGCAGAATCGGCACCTTCGCCTTCTTCATCGTCTGCCGCGCTGTGGACTTCTCGCCCATCATGCGCGTCACCTCCGGCGGAGGCCCAATAAACTTGATGTTGCTCGCCCGGCATACTTCGGCAAAATTGGCGTTCTCACTCAGCAGCCCGTACCCCGGATGAATCGCATCCACATCCGTAATCTCTGCCGCCGAGATCACCGCCGGCACATTCAAATAGCTGTCCGCGGATTTATTCGGCCCAATGCAGATCGCCTCATCCGCAAACCGTACATGCAGGCTGTTCCGGTCCGCTTCGCTATAGACCGCGACCGTCCGGATACCCATTTCTTTACACGCGCTGATAACCCGCAGCGCGATCTCACCCCGATTGGCAATCAATACCTTACGAAACATAGAAAACAATCCTTATAAAAAGCCCTGCCAGGAAACGTTGTGAAACAGCTTCGAAATCAGCCAGCTTACTTCCGCCGCTCATTCCGCGCACGAATCGCAAACAGCGGCTGCCCATACTCCACCGGCTGGCCACTCGCTGCAATCTGCTTCACAACCTCGCCCGCAACATCGGACTCGATCTCATTCATCAGCTTCATCGCTTCCACGATGCAAA
>JANYER010000066.1 GCA_025359825.1 Granulicella sp. | reverse complement strand
GACGGCATCCTCGACGCAGCCCGCAAAAACGCCCGCGCCACCGTCACCACCCTCCTCTACGGCCTCGGCTTCCAAAACGTCGACGTAACCTAAATAAAGCGAACCAGACGGCACCGCGCTACGCGTCAAAATGTTGAGATAGTCTAATGGACCGGAGCAGTTCGAAGCGCTCGACCCGTCACCCCGGATCTTGCCGTTGCCTTCGTCTTTTTGTCCGTCCGTAGAAATCTCTGTTGCACTTGCCACTACGGCTTTGCCCAGCCACTACGACCAGCCCTAAACCGCCATCTCCTGCCCTTCGAGCAACAAAGCCAGCTCCTCCCACTCCCCCACCACCGAAGCATGACTGGCCCGCAGAGCATCCAGCTCCGCCGCCTGCCGCTGGGCTTCCTCCGCCGAGGTGAACACGCCCATCCGCTGCTCCGCCGTCTGAATCACCCCTTCCAGCCGCGGAATCTCCTCCTCGGCAAACTTCAGCCGGTCTTCGAGCTGCTTCAGCTTGATCGGGTTGAGCCGCTTCACCGTCGTCTTGTCCGCAGCCACGACTACAGGCTCAGGAGCATACGCAACCGGAACAGTTACAGACACAGCAGATTTTGTAATTGAATCGATTACTTTATCTGGACCACCCTGTTTCCGCCAAAGATAGTCCTCATAGTTACCCGGATAGATATGCAGCCGCTTATCTTCCACCTCGAACACCCGCGTCGCCAGCCCATCAATAAAGTAGCGGTCGTGCGACACAAACAGCACCGTCCCCGAGAAGTTCCGGATCGCCTCCAGCAGCACGTCCTTCGCCCGCAAATCAAGGTGGTTCGTCGGTTCATCCAGCAGCAGGAAGTTCGAGGGCGACACCAGCATCTTCGCCATCGCATAGCGGTTGCGCTCTCCGCCCGAGAGCACACCCAGCTTCTTGAACACATCGTCGCCCGAGAACATGAAGCATCCCAACAGACTGCGCAGCTCTACCACCGGCACCTTCGGCGAAGCACCCGAGATGTCATCCAGCATCCCCGCCGCCGGGTCCAGTACCTTGTACTGGTCCTGCGCGAAGAAGTCCGTCAGCACATTGTGCCCCTCACGAATCGTCCCAGCCGTCGGCGCCTCCTGGTTGCTCAGCAGACGAATCAAGGTCGATTTACCCGCGCCGTTCGCACCCACCAGAGCAATGCGGTCGCCGCGTTCAATCGTAAAGTTCAGCCCTTCGAAGATCAGCTTCTCCCCGCCCGTAGGCATCGGATACACCTTCTTCAGCCCGTTGACCTCCACCACCGTCCGCCCACTCGCAGGAGGTTGCGGAATCGAGAAGTGAATCGTCGCCTCTTCCTCAGGCACCTCGATCCGCTCAATCTTTTCGAGCTCCTTGATGCGGCTCTGCACCTGCTTCGCCTTGGTCGCCTGCGCGCGGAAGCGATTGATGAACGCTTCCAGCGCTTCAATCCTGTCCTTCTGATTCTTGTACGCACTCATCAACTGCGTACGTCGCTCTTCCTTCTGGGTCACGTACTTCTCATAGTTGCCGTGGTACGTGTGCATCCGCTTGTTCCATAGCTCGACGGTCTTGTTCACCGTCACATCCAGAAAGTAACGGTCATGCGAGATCAGGATGAACGCATTCGGATAGTCATGCAGATAGTTCTCCAACCAGTTCCGCGACTCGAGGTCCAGATGGTTCGTCGGCTCATCGAGCAGCAGCAAGGAGGGCTTCTGGAGCAGCAGCTTCGCCAGCGCAATCCGCATCTGCCAGCCGCCGGAGAACTCTTCCGTCTTCCGGTCCCAGTCTTCCTTGGTAAAGCCTAGGCCACCCAGCACCGCGCCCACCTGCGAGTCCAGCGTGTAGATATCGTGTACATGCAACTGGTCTGCAATCTCTGAGTAGCGGTCCGCCGCAGCCGCATACTCCTTGCCCGTCGGGTCCTTTTCGGACATGGTCGTCATCAGCTCACTCGACTCGGTCTCCATCGCATGCAGATGGTCGAAGACCGAAAGACACTCCGCAAATACCGTCTTCCCCCGCAACGCCAGTCCATCCTGCGGCAGATACCCCAGCGTCATCCCCTTCACCCGGGTCAGCGCGCCATAGTCGAGCGTTTCGACGCCCGCCAGCACTTTCAGCAGGGTCGACTTGCCCGTGCCATTGCCACCGACCAGGCCGGTCCGTTCGTCTGGCGTAATCAACCAGTTCGCATCGTCAAACAGTAATTTTTGGCCGAATCGCTTACCGGCAGCAGAGAGTTGAAGCATCCCTACTATCTTCTCACCCCGCGCAAGCCTCTAGCCAGATGTCCGCAGCCCCCCGTGGAACCAACAGTGACCACCGCTCCGGGCAAGACATTGCCGCGCCGCTCTGTTACCGTCAAACCAGTGACATTGATGCCGGGTCAGCCACAACTTTATTCCAAACAGGATTCGCAGCCTCTACGCGACACCACCTTGCGCGATCTCCAAAGTGAACCTGTGCACGATTCCCAATCCAACCATCCAAACCCCGGCATGCTTCCCTCTGGCGAGCGCTCCCGCATCACCAGCCGCTCCACTCCTGTCTGGCTACAGCGCCTCTCACTCTTCGTGCTGGTCCTCTTCTGCGTCTACTTGGGAGTTCTGGTCATGGTCCTCCCCTGGTGGCCGCGCATCTGGGACCACAACATGTACATGCAGGCCCATCCTCGCCTCAACGCATTCCTGCACAACGGCGCCGTCCGCGGAGTCATCTCCGGCATCGGCCTCCTCGACATCTGGATCGGCATCTCCGAAGCCGTCCACTACCGCGACTACCGGGACTAGCAACAACCCACGCAATCGAAATAATCGCGAATACGATAAGCTGGGAATCCGATGAGCGACTCCCCTAAAACTGTCCCACCCGAACCGACCACCCCCGAACCCCGCGCGCCCCTAGCCTACGAGAATCCCGAGTTCCTCAACTCCCCCGACGGCCGCCTCATCCGCGTTCTCTCCGAGTATCAGGAGCCCATGGCCCGCTTCCGTCGCGAGCGCATCCAGGACACCGTCGTCTTCTTCGGCTCGGCTCGCTTCCTCCCCCTCGACGCCGCTCACGCCCAGCTCCAACTCCTCGAGAACACCAGCTCCGCCACTCCCGCACCCGATGCCGCCGGGGCTGATTCTGAGGCCCAGCCCGCTACACCAGAAGCCATCGCCGCCGGACAGGCCACCGCTCTCCAGCTCCAGCGCGCCCAGGCTGCCGTCGAAATGGCTCGCTACTACGAAGACGCTCGCGAGCTAGCCCGCCTCGTCGCTACCTGGGCCTGCAAACTCCCCGGCCGCCGTCACCGCTTCGTCGTCACCTCCGGCGGAGGACCCGGCATCATGGAGGCCGCCAACCGCGGTGCCTTCGAGGCCGGCTGCAAGACCATCGGCCTCAACATCAAGCTGCCCTTTGAGCAGCACGCCAATCCCTATCTCTCCCCTGCGCTGAACTTCGAGTTCCACTACTTCTTCATGCGCAAGTACTGGTTCGCCTACCTCGCCAAGGCGTTGGTCGTCTTCCCCGGCGGCTTCGGCACCCTCGACGAGATGTTCGAGCTCCTCACCCTCGCCCAGACCAAAAAACTCGCCAAGCCCATCACCGTAATCATCTACGGCTCCGAATACTGGAAGTCCGTCATCAACCTCGAAGCCATGGCCCGTTACGGCACCATCGCCCTCAAGGACCTCGACCTCTTCAACTTCGCCGACACCCCCGAGCAAGCCTTCGCCCTACTCAAAGAGGGCCTCACCGAAAACCACCTCGACTCCGCCTACGAGCGCGAACAGCGCCTCCGCGAAGAGACTGAGGGCGTCCCCAAAGAACCAGCCCCCAACGCCCAGGAACTCCTCGGCCCCGACATCGCCAAAACCCGCTAAGCCAAACTCACCCGTTGAGGCCAGATGAAGTACAGAGATCTTTTAAAGATGATCGAGGCGGACGGATGGTACTGGCAACGGACGAACGGAAGCCATCGCATCTACCAGCACCCAGTAAAGCCGGGGAGTTTTCCAGTGCCAGTCCATAGCCTTGGAAAAGATGTACCGCCCGGCCTCAAGCAGGCTATCCTGAAAACAAGCGGGGTTGAAATAATGGCTAAATACACAGCAATCCTCAAACAGGCAGAGGACGGCTCCTGGAGCGCCTACACGCTCACACCTACGGTCGCCATAGGAGTGGGAGATACCAAAGAATCTGCGTTGGAAGACCTCAAGTCCGGAATGTCACTCTGGCTGGATCACATGAAAGCGACTGGCGAAGCCGTGCAAGCGCCCAACATGGAAGTCGTCAGTATTGAGGTCGCAGCGTAAGCCACAATACAGTCGATACTCGCCCAGCCGACGCCACCTCGTGTCAAAGGCATTCCTGTAACCACACCAGTAACGACACTTCCCCAATTTCAAGCCTCATTCTCGGTGCAGTCATCTCCCCGTAACCTCCCCTCCCAGACACTGGTTTCATCAGGGATTCACCAGGGAGGGACCCCATGAGCCAGACCAGCATCTCGTACCTGTGGCGCGAACCCAACGCCGCCCAAGGCTTCCACACCGGCGTCTCCCTCCACTCCCACACCTCGCAGTCCAAAGAGACCCTCGACTTCCTCGCCGAGCTCTCCACGGACATCCCGGTCATGCAGCCCATCCTGCGCTGGTTTGAGGCCCGCTCCCTGCGCTTCGCCGGCATTCAGCCCGACTACGCCCACTCCTACTGGACCCCACCCCTCACTCCCCGCCTGGCCTTCGACCTCGAGCGTTCGCAGATTGAAGACACCCTGCAGCTCCCCGGACTCGTCTCCCTCACCGACCACGACTCCATCCAGGCTCCGCTGCTGCTCCGCGCCGTCCCCTCCGCCCGCCACATCCCCGTCTCTACGGAGTGGACCGTCCCCTTCGGCTCCCCGGACCACACCACCACCTCCTTCCACCTCGGCATACACAACCTCCCCTCCGCCTCTGCCACTCAGTGGATGGCCCGCCTTGAGGCCTTCACCTCCATCCCCATCGCACAACGAGCCCCCAAACTACTCACCGAGATCTTGAGCGAACTCCACGAGCTCCCCAACGTCCTGCTTATCTTCAATCACCCCCTCTGGGACCTCTACCGCATCGGCTCCAGCCAGCACAACATCCTGGTCAACGAGTTCCTCGCCACAAACGGCCAGTTCATCCACGCCCTCGAACTCAACG
>JANYER010000106.1 GCA_025359825.1 Granulicella sp. | reverse complement strand
CATCAACGCCAACCTCGCCACCTCTCCTCCTCAAATTCGGGCCAATGTGGAAGCTCTGGGCTTTAAATTCACCGACATCAGGATTCTCCTGAACAGCCAGGCCCATTACGACCACGCCGCCGGCACCGATGAGATCAAGCGCCTAACCCACGCCAAAGTGGAGGTCATGCAGGGCGACGTCCCCCTCATGGAATCCGGCGCCCGCAAGGACTTCTACTTCTACAACCAGCCGGAGTTCTTCTTCACCCCCGTCAAGGTCGATCACGTCTTGCACGACGGCGAGCGGGTCACGCTCGGCGGCTCCACCCTCACCGCCCACCTCACCGCCGGCCACACCCCCGGCACCACTACCTGGACCATCCCCATCACCGAAGCAGGCCACACCTACAATGTCCTCATCTTCGGCGGAGCCACCGCGCTCGAACCCAGCAACCTCATCGACAACCCCCGCTACCCCACCCAGGCCGCCGATCTTACTCACACCTTCCAGACCCTCCACGGCCTGCCCTGCGACATCTTCCTTGGCGCCCACGGCGACTACTTCGGCCTCAAAAAGAAGTACCCCCTCCTCAAACCCGATGAACCCGGCCAACCCAACCCTTTCATTGACGCCACCGGATACCGCGCCTACGTCGACGATCGCGATCAGTTCTTCCACAAAGAACTAGCCAAACAAACCGCCGCCCGCAAAAAATAGCCTAAATCCGAACCCCCATTCACACCGAAGGCCGGGTGCCGGGTGCCGCATTCACGCAGTCTCATCGCGTGGGTGGGGTCTCAGAGGCAAACTTCACCATATAAGCCGGAGGATTGCACGGGAGCGGGTGCATCGTGCAAAGCACGACGCTTCACTTCTGAACGGTCTTAGATCTGTCATCCTGAGCGAAGTCGAAGGAGACCCCGAAAGGCTCCCTAAGCCCATACCGCTCGAACCATTCAACCCAAGAGTCAGGAAGCGGACGCCCCCATCATCCGTAAACTCTCGCAACCCCATTCCCATCCAGCCCAAAATCTACTACCCAATTCAAGTACCCCGAATCAAGATCAACCTGCTTACCCCTCCCACCAGCTAAACTAAAAAGGCAGGGAACCGCCAGTGCACGTCATCCACCAGTCAACCCTCAGCGTGTAACACAGAATCTGGAAGTCCAAAGCTAAGTCTCATCGTTCGAAGACTTTGCGCAATATACCGGGGGGAGGGGGTATCTCCTCCGTAACACCACAGGAGCACGAAATTGGCCTACACCGACCTACGCGAATGGATCAGCACCCTCGATAAAGCAGGCGAACTCAAGCGCATCCAGCAGGAGGTCGATCCTATCCTCGAGATGGGTGAGATCGCCGACCGCGCCTCCAAGCTCGTCCGCAACGGCGTCCAGTCCGGCGGCCCCGCCCTCCTCTTCGAGAACGTCAAAGGACACCCTGGCGCCCGCGTCCTGATGAACCAGTTCGGCTCCGAAAAGCGCATGAAACTCGCCCTCCAGACCGACTCGCTTGACGCCATCGCCGACCGCATTCGCACCCTCATCAAACCCCAGACTCCCACCAGTTTTATGGACAAATTGAAGATGTTGCCCATGCTGGCCGAGGTCGGTAGCTTCTTCCCCAAGCTCATCTCCGCCAAAGACGCGCCCTGCAAGCAGGTCATCCATAAAGGCGAGGATGTCGACCTCAACCAACTCCCCATCCTCAAGACCTGGCCGCAGGACGGAGGCCGCTTCATCACCCTCCCCTGTGTCATCACCCAGGACCAGAAGACAGGGAAGCGCAACGTCGGCATGTATCGCATCCAGGTCTACGATGGCAAGACCACCGGCATGCACTGGCAGCGCCAGAAGGTCGCCGCCGAGCAGATGCGCGACCGTCTCCGCGCAGCCAGTACCGATAAGACCGCTGCCGTCGACCTCATGGCCCTTACCGCCGGAGGCACCGCCCAGGCAGCATCCCTCTCCAGCATCCACGCCACTACCCTCACCAGGATCCGTGGCGACCGCATGGAGGTCGCGGTAGCCATCGGCACCGACCCCGCCACCACCTTCAGCGCCATCGTCCCCGCCCCACCCGAGGTCGAGGAGTACCTCATCTCCGGCTTCCTCCGGCAGAAGCCGCTCGAACTCGTCAGGGGTGAGACCGTCTCGCTCGAAGTCCCCGCTCACGCCGAGTACATCCTTGAAGGCTACGTCGAACTCGGCGAGCTCCGCACCGAAGGTCCCTTCGGCGACCACACCGGCTTCTACACCATGCAGGACGACTACCCCGTCTTCCACCTCACCTGCATCACCCACCGCAAGAACCCCATCTACGCCGCCACCATCGTCGGCAAGCCCCCTATGGAAGATGCGTGGATGGGCAAGGCCGTCGAGCGTATCTTCCTGCCGCTTATGCAGCTCACCCTGCCGGAGATCGTAGACGTGAATCTCCCCGCCGCCGGGGTCTTTCATAACCTCATGATCGTCAGCATCCGCAAGTCCTACGCCGGCCACGCCCGCAAGGTGATGAGCGGTATCTGGGCCATGGGACAGGCCATGTTCACCAAGTGCATCATCGTCGTCGATGAGGACTGCGACGTCCAGGACCTCGCCGAGGTTACCCTGCGCACCGCCAACAACATCGACCCTGAGCGGGACATCCAGTTCACCCTCGGCCCCGTCGACTCGCTGGACCACGCCTCCCGACTGCCCAACTACGGCAGCAAGATGGGTATCGATGCCACGCGCAAATGGCCCGCGGAGGGCTTCACCCGCCCCTGGCCCCCCATGCTCACCATGGATCCCGCCGTAAAAAATAAAGTAGATGCCATGTGGCAGAAGCTGGGCATCGAATAATCCACCAGGCCGGCATACAAAAATGCCTCGCAGCAGATAGCTGCGAGGCGTTTTTGCGTAAAGGCTGTTTACGCCTTCAAAGAGCCAGTTGGCGAGAGCAAAGTAAAGGTCACGCTGCCCGCCGTGCTCCGCTTATGTGGCGTATTGCGCGGAATCACGATGGTGTCGCCCTTCTTCAGCGTCAGCTTGGTCGCTCCTTCGCAGGTCGGAGCAAGCCACTCGCCCGGCTTCACATTGCGGCCATTCTTCGGCGTTCCGCCAACTTCATATACCGTCGTCCCCTCGAGCACCTGCAGGATGTGGTCGCGTCCCTCGTGCCACTCATACTCGGTGGCGCTATGGGCCGTCTCGGTGGTCATCACAAACAGGAATGGAAGCTCCTTGGCGACGATGAGATCCTTATTCCCGGGTTTGGCCTGCAATGCCTTCGCATCAGCCTGAATCTCTTCGGCAGAGATGACCTTGAATGGAACCGGTGCAGAGGCAGTGTTTTGGCCTGCATCTGCAGCCTCAGCATGCAGCAGGGAGTTGCTAATTGGTAGCGCAGCAGCAGCTAGGGGGGCGGTCCACAGGAAAGAGCGTCGAGTTTGATCTTTCAGCATGAGAAAGTGAACCACATCCAGCCGTATCTTCGCTACATGGAAAAGATTGAGCCGTTGTGGAAGGGGATAACCTGCACAGTAGCTCTGCACCAGGAAAGATGCAACTTTCGTGCAGTGCCCAACAGTCGCCACGCTTCTTAAGATGGAGTATCGAACGTAGTGGGCCCAGAGTTGTCTTCCCCTTCCGAGACATCTAAAAATCCTTCTCCACTGCGTCTCTGCGTAGCGGATGAGAATGGGGCCCCATGGCTTTGCAATCCTCTGCGATACGCATCCGAAACTATCCTGCGTTCGACTCGATCTCCCTCTCTGAAGTTCTCTCCGCATTGTCCTTCGCGCTCGACCTGACCGAGGGAGCAGTTCCCGGCCACGGCCTGCGGAGCTGCCTGCTCGGGATGCGGATCGCAGCCGAACTCGAACTTCCCTCCAGCCACCTGCCATCGCTCTACTACGCTCTGTTGCTGAAGGATGTGGGCTGCAGCAGCAACGCAGCACGTATGTGCCAGATCGTCGGCGGAGACGACCGTGCCGCCAAGTCCGCCGCCAAGCTGGAGGACTGGAGCAAGCCCCACAAGCCGAAGCTTTCCACCTTACGTGCCCTTTGGAAAATCATTCTTCCGGACGCCACAGCGGCTGAACGTGTCGTCCGCATCGCCAAGATCGGCGTGACGCAGCACCAGAACAACAAGCAGCTCATCACCTTGCGCTGCGACCGTGGCGCCAGCATCCTGACCAAGCTGGAGATGGGCCAGCTTGCCTCCGAGGCGGTCCGTTCGCTCGACGAGCACTGGGATGGCAGCGGCTATCCGTTCAATGCCACTGGCGAATCGATCCCTATCCTCGCTCGCATCTGTGCCGTTGCCCAGCACCTTGACGTCTTCGCCACCGAGCGCGGCCCGCAGGCAGCAATCGACGTACTGCAGGAGCGCAGCGGAGCATGGTTCGATCCGCAGCTCGTTCGCATCGCCACAGCCCTGCACGAAAGCAACGACCTGTGGCGATACTGCACCACTCTGGACCAGCCGGAGAGCCTCAACGACACCCGCCAGGCCGTCCTCGACCTCGACCCCGGCAGCGCCCACCGGCTCGAAGCCTCCCGCATCGATCAGATCTGCGAAGCCTTCGCAGACGTAGTCGATGCAAAGTCGCCCTTCACCTACCGCCACTCCATCGCCGCCGCAGACGCTGCGTTCGCGATCGCAGAAGGTCTCGGCCTTTCGCAGGAGCGTATCCAACTCGTGCGTCGTGCCGCCCTGCTGCATGATATCGGCAAGCTCCGCGTCCCCAACTCTATCCTCGATAAGCAGGGCAAGCTCACACCTGAGGAGCGCCGCGTCGTGGAGGAGCACCCCGGTCTTACCCGCCGCATACTGCAACGCATAAGCGCCTTTCAGGAGCTTGCAATCGTCGCCGGCCAGCACCACGAACGTCTTGATGGCACCGGCTACCCAGACCGTCTCTCCGCCAAAGACCTTTCCCTCGAATCTCGCATCATCGCCGCCGCCGACGTCTACGCAGCACTCTCTGAAAATCGTCCATACCGTGCAGGTCTGTCTCTCAAAGAGATCTCCACGATCATGGAATCGATGGTGCCCGGCAAGCTCGACCCTGACTGCACCGTCGCTCTGATTGCTGCAGCAGCAGGCTGGAAGACGCCCGAGCCGGAGAGCCGGTACACCCCGCCGCTGCGACTCGAACCCAAGCCAGTGCGTGCCGAAACCGACATGGCCATAGTCCAACTCCGCGCATAGAGAGTCAAGGCATGTTGCTGACTCCGTATGCCTTTCCGCGTTATACGATAAGGAAGAAGTGCCCGGAGCCTCACCATGTCAACCTTTCCTCAACCTCTTCGCCCCGTCTCAACGGCCTCAGTCCCGTGGTACGTCTGGTGCGGAGTGCTCGCCATTACCTCTGCAGCCATCGGTGCCGCATGGGACGTCTCCTGGCACCGCTCCATCGGCCGCGACACCTTCTGGACTCCCGCCCATATGGCAATCTACGCTTGCGGCGTCCTGGCCGCCGTCATCTGCGGATACCTCATCTTCAGCACCACCTTTAGCCGATCAACTGCGGCAAAGTCCGTCTCCGTCAGTGTGCTTGGCTTCCGCGCTCCGCTGGGTGCCTTCATTGCCGCGTGGGGTGGCATTGCGATGCTTACCTCTGCGCCCTTCGATAACTGGTGGCACGCCGCCTACGGCCTGGACGTAAAAATAGTCAGTCCGCCGCACACCCTGCTGATCCTCGGCATACGCGCCGTAGCAGTCGGAGTACTCTTTCTCATTCTCGCCGCGATGAACCGCGCCTCCGAGGCCGCCGCCATCTCTGGCCATCCAGAGCAGACTGAGTTCAAGGCTCTCCAAAGGCTCTTTCTCTACAGCGGTGGAATCATGGTCGGCGGACAGATGTTCTTCCTGCTCGAGTACACCTGGGACATCGTCCTCCACCAGTCCAGTGCCTATATCGCCATGGGCATCGCGCTACCCATCGTCTTCGCTGTGATGTCGCAGGCCTCGCGCTACCGCTGGGCTGCCACAACCACTGCGGCCGTCTACACACTCTTCGCCATCGCTGAGATCCTTATCCTCCCGCTCTTTCCGGCGGCCCCAAAACTCGGGCCCGTCTATTACCCGGTCACCCACATGGTTCCGGCAAAGTTTCCCATCCTCATCCTTCTTCCTGCACTGGCGTTGGATCTCCTGTGGCAGCGTACACGTGCATGGAAGCCGTGGAAGGTGGCGGCACTCTCCGGCGTCGTCTTCATCGCCGTCCTCGTTGCCGTTGAGTGGCCCTTTGCCAGCTTCCTGCTTTCGAAGGCCAGCGAGAACCGCTTCTTCGGCACTGGATACTTCGACTACACCAGCCGTGCCGCGGGGTTTGAACGTATGCGCCACTTCTTCCGTCCCGAACAGGGGATCACCCTCTACGCCGGACTCGCGCGCGCTGCCATTTACGCGTCGATCAGCACCTGGATTGGCCTTGCCTTCGGACGCTGGATGCGGAGCGTTCAACGATGAAGCGTTTCGTCACCCTATTCCTGGCTTTACTGTTGCTCTCTCAAGTAGCTTTCGCTCACGTCGGTAGTAAAGACGTCTTCGAGCAAACGACTGCCGGCCCGTACCAGCTCTACGTCACCATCCGTATGCCCAACGTCATCCCCGGTTCGGCAACGGTTGAGGTGCGTTCGACGGGCGCGCCCGTCACCGGCATCCACCTCACCCCCGTCCCACTCACCGGGGAGGCCTCGAAACATCCGCCCACATCAGACCCGATGAAGGTGTCCGCGGAAGACCCAGCCTTCTACACCGCCGCCATCTGGATTATGGCCTCCGGCTCGTGGCAGGTGCGCTTTGACATCTCTGGCGCAGCGGGCGAAAAGACCACCTCTGTACCGGTCCCCGCGGCTCCCATCTCCACCCTGCGGATGGATCGCACCCTCGGCGGCATACTCGCAGTCCTCGGCCTCTTCCTGGTTCTTAGCATGGCAGGAGTCGTCGGCGCTGCGATCCGCGAGGCCCGCCTCCAGCCTGGCGTTCAGCCGGACGCATCGCGCCGCCGTCGTGCGCTCGTCGCCATGGCTGGCAGTCTCGCCTTTATGGCGTTATTCGTCTACGGCGGAGCAAAGTGGTGGAACGTCGAGGCCGCCGGTTACGACGAAAACATCTTCCGCCCGCTCCAGACGACGACTACTCTTAACGGCAATATTCTGGACCTCAGCATCCAGTCTCACTCATCGGAAGACATGCGCCGCATCCGTTCCAACAGCGATTTCATCCTCGACCACGGCCACCTCATGCACCTATACGCAATTCGCCAGCCCGGCATGGATGCGGTCTATCATCTTCACCCCACCCAGATCTCTGCCGGAAACTTTCGTCTTGCGTTGCCGACCATGCCAGCCGGAACCTACACCCTGTACGGCGACGTAGTCCACGCCAGCGGTTTCCCCGAGACGCTCGTCACCACTCTGTCAGTCCCCGCAAACCTGCCCGCAATCGCGCCCGGACCAGATGATGCTGCTGCCATCACCCAGCCCCTTGCTGCCACGCTGCTCGGCACCAGCTTTCGCCTGCCCGATGGCTACACCATGGTCTGGGACGCTCCGGCAAACCTTACCGCTGACACTGCCTACACGTTTCACTTCCACCTTCTGGACGCCGCTGGCAAACCCGCCGCAGATATGCAGCCCTACATGGGAATGGCTGGCCATGCCGCCTTCGTCAAGACCGACGGAACAGTCTTCGCCCACGTCCATCCCGAGGGCTCTGCTGCCATGGCCGCCGTCATGCTCGCCAACCCATCTGCACCCGATGCCATGGCTGATATGCCTGGCATGACCGGCATGTCCCACCCACCCGGCCTCTCGCAAGCAGGCATCGCAAATACTGTCGAGTTTCCGTACGGCTTTCCCACCCCCGGCCGCTATCGCATCTTCGTTCAGATGAAGCACACGACCACCGTAGAAACCGGAGTCTTCGACGCCGAAGTGAAGTAGAACTACTCCGCACTCTTTATCGTAATCGCTGTCAAATTCCGAACCCATCGCTGCGGCTTCTTGTCCTCAGAGGCCACCAGCTTGAACTGGCCGTCCTCCCCCAGGCTCTTCCCGCCGACGGCTAAAGCTACGATCACATCCCCGTTGTGCTCGGAACTCTCCACCTCTGCAGCGGAAAACAGCACCCAGTACTTGTCTATCCCCTCCGCCATCAAATAGCTTCGCAGCATTTTCTTGTGGGTGGCAGGACTCACCACAAAACCGTACTTCGCCAGCAGATCCCCAAGGGAGACGCCGGTATAGATCTCCTTCGTCTTCGTATGCGCATTCTGGACCGTGACGCTCTTCTGCGGCATAGCCTGCAGGTCAGCCATACTCAACGTCGCCGTCTTTCCGTCCACCGTCACGCTCAAAGTCGTCGACACAGGTGTTTTTGCATGCGCATGCTCGGTCATTGCCTCGGCCCCAGCCTGCTGGGACATGGCAGTCAACGGTTGCATCATCAATAATCCGAGACCAAATATACAAAGCAGGGAACGATTCGCGGGTTTCATGCCTTCCAGCCTATCCCGCCTCCGTCGTATACTCAAGAGTATGTCCATCGTTAGCGACGCAGCCGCCATAGCCAAGGGAATGAGCATCACCTTCAAGGAGATGTTCCAGCCAACCGAAGTCGAAAATTATCCCGACGGGAAAGGCCCCATGCGCGGCGCCAAGTTTCAAGAGCGTTTCCGTGGCAAGCACCAGCTCCAGCGAGACGAGAACGGCCTGGAAAAGTGTGTTGCCTGCTTCCTCTGTGCTGCCGCCTGCCCGTCCAACTGCATCTACATCGAGGCCGCCGAGAACACCGAAGCCGTTCGCATCTCGTCTGCCGAGCGCTACGCCAAGGTCTACAACATCGACTACAACCGCTGCATCTTCTGCGGGTACTGCGTCGAGGCCTGCCCCACCGACGCCATCACTCACGGCCACGGATTCGAGCTTGCCTCGCTCAACGCGACCAACCTCGTCATGCGTAAGGAAGACCTGCTGGTTGGCATTCAGCCCGCCATGCCACTCAACCCGGGTGCCTCGACCGATCTGACTGACTCTCTCCGTTAGTTTTAGGCGGACTTTTGTGTGATTCTTCTAATCGTACTGATCGCAGCGATAGCAGCCGTGGACATCTTCATTACTGTTGCAGTGCATGAATTGGGCCATCTTTTGGCTGGCTATGCGGTTGGGCTGCGTTTGAATTCGATTCGAATCAGCATATTCCAGCTGGACTTTCCAAAGCATTGGTCCACCCGATTTGTTCCCCTACTCCCACTCAGTGGTGTGACAGTTATGCAATTGGGGAAATTTAGCGAGCAACATCTGCTATTGAGATACATCATTTTTGTTATGTGTGGCCCGCTAGCTAATTTTTTTTTTGCTGGACTGGTTCTCTTTCTTGTCGAAGATCAGCGCGGGATCAAGATGGAATTGGGTGCGTTATTGGCAGTACTCAATTTGCTCTTTTTTGCTATGAATCTCATCCCAGCTACAAATAATCAACTGGATACTGACGGCAGAATTTTGAGCCAACTACTGTTCAATAAAAAGGATCGTGATTTACGGCTTGCAAGGTTCACATTTTCCGCAAGAATGCGGGAGTTTCGATCACAATTTACTCAAGGAAACAGCATAAAGGCTCAGGAACAACTCCGATGGATGGAACTCGCATGTGAAGGCTTACAAGGACACACGTTGCGACCTATAGTGAGTCACCTTCATGAGCATCTTGTCTCCGGCGAATCAATGGAAAACTGCCGCTGGTGGGCGATGATCTGTGAGCGCGGAGTTGTATGAGCATTTGCACTCGCGTATGACTGTATCCTTGAGACATCGCTGACATCAAACATGCATAGAATCTGTGAACATTAAGTTAGAAAATATGGCTATCTCTCCCACTCACCCCCTCGAGCAGATTCTACAAAACCGGATCGCCATAATCGATGGAGCGATGGGCACCACCATCCGCACCTATGGGATGGCAGAGGCGGACATTCGCGCGGAGCGCTTCAAAGACTCCAGCAAAGACCTGCTCAATAACGGCGACCTCTTCTCGATCACCCAGCCGGACATGATCTGCGACATTCACCGCCGCTTCCTGGAGGCTGGTGCAGACATTCTCGAGACCAACACCTTCGGAGCCACCAGCATCACCCAGAGCGAGTTCTTCGTGGACGACCCTCGCGAGCACGGCGGCCGCAAAGATCCTGAGTTCTACCAGAAGATCATCGACGACACCATGCTGGGCGACCTCGCGTGGGAGATCAACGAGACCTCCGCCCGCCAGTGTCGCGAGTGGGCTGACCGCGTCGGCAACGATACAGGCCGCCAACGCTTCGTCGCCGGAGCTATCGGCCCGCTCACCGTGTCGCTTTCCAACTCGCCCGATGCCGACGACGCCGGCTTCCGTGTCGTCACCTTCGATCAGGTGAAGACTGCGTATATGCAGCAGATTCGCGCTCTCATCGCTGGCGGCTCCGATCTCCTCCTCGTCGAGACGATCTTCGACTCACTCAACGCCAAAGCCGCGCTGGTCGCCATCCGCGAAGTCTTCGATGAGGACAAGGTACAGCTTCCCATCATGATCTCCGCCGCTGTCGGCCGTGGTGGAGAGACACTCATCTCCGCTCAGACTACCGAGGCCTTCTGGAACGCCGTCCAGCACGTTAAGCCGCTCTCCGTAGGGCTCAACTGCTCGCTCGGACCAGACCTGATGTATCCCTTTCTGGACGAGCTCTCCACCAAGGCGAATGTAGCCATCTCCTGCTACCCCAACGCCGGCCTGCCCAACCCCCTCTCGGAGACCGGCTTCGATCTCGGCCCCGACGACATGGCCCGCTACCTCGGCGACTTTGCTCGCGCCGGCCTGGTCAACATCGCTGGCGGCTGCTGTGGCAACACGCCAGAACACATCGCCGCCATCGCCAAGGCACTCGAAGGCCTGCCGCCTCGTGAAATAGGGGCGTCACGATGACCGAGACCAAGCTCGAAACCAAGCCGCTCCGCCTCTCCGGATCGCAGCCCTTCACCCAGCAGCACGGCGTCTACATCATGATCGGCGAGCGCACCAACGTCGCCGGCTCGCCGAAGTTCGCCAAGCTGATCAAAGAAGGCAAGTACGAGGAAGCCGTCAGGATCGCTCGTCAGCAGGTGGAGAACGGTGCCAACGTCATCGACATCTGCATGGACGAGGGCATGATCGACGGCGTCGCCGCCATGTCCCGCTACCTTCAGCTGCTTGCCAGTGAACCAGAGGTTGCCAAGGCCCCCTTCATGGTCGACTCCTCCAAGTGGGATGTCATCGAAGCGGGCCTGAAGTGTCTGCAGGGCAAGGGAATCGTCAACTCCATCTCGCTCAAAGAGGGCGAAGACAAGTTCCGCCAGAACGCCGCCACCGTGCTGAAGTACGGCGCCGCAGTCGTCGTGATGGCCTTCGACGAGCAGGGCCAGGCCGCCACCTACGCTGAGAAGATCCGCATCTGCGCGCGCGCCTA
>JANYER010000101.1 GCA_025359825.1 Granulicella sp. | reverse complement strand
CAAAATCACATTGAGTCTAGCCGGATTAACCCATCTTGAGCCAAACAAATCTCCATCCCTCGAAGATTTGCCTGGCTCAAGACAGGCAGTAGTTCTCCTACATATGCACGGCTTTATCGACAGCCATACCTCGAAAGCCGCACACCCCAAACCCGCACTCGAACACGATATGTGCGAGAGAAGCTCTAGTGCCGGTCCCAGAACGGCGGCGGCTCGATCCCCAGCGCCCGCAGATACACATACCCCTGACCGCGATGGTGAATCTCGTTATCGATGGCGTACTGGATCGTCCCCAGCCCGGTCATCTCCCACTGCCCAAACGCCGTATCCACCTCCGCAAAACGCGCCGCAGGAATCGTCGGGAACTTCTCGTTCAGCTCCACCGTATGAGCATCCCACATCGCCAGCGCCTCGCTCTTCGTCTTAGGCTTCTGATCAGCGAACTGCACCCACTTGCCTGTCGCCACGCCATCCACGATCGGCACCGCCATCCCCAGGAACTCATTCACCAGCTCCCAAATGTCCGCATCCCGCCCACTGAAAACGTAAACAACTTGTCCTCCGGGAACGCCTCAATCGTCCTGCGCGTAAGCTCCCGATGCCCCTGCCAGTGATGCAACACCTGATCTGCCGTCTCTACCTGTATCGATGCCGTCTTCGTTGTCATTTAAATCCTCCAGGCCCGTCATGGGCACAAACCAACACTAAAAGCCATTGCCGACAACCTACGTTGTAAATCGGAGATAATTTAAAGAAATCGAGAGAAAGTAGGAGGAGCCAGCCGAATGTACGACCCCATCATGCGCACCTTCACCCTCCTCGAAATCCTGCAAGGCCGCGACCGCGTCACCGGCGCAGAACTCGCCCAGCGCCTCGAAGTCGATCTCCGTACCGTGCAGCGCTACATCGTCCGGCTCAAAGACCTCCACATCCCCATCGACTCCTCCCCCGGAGTAGGCGGAGCCTACCGCCTGCGCCCCGGCTTCCGCCTCCCCCCACTCCTCCTCACCAACGAAGAAGCCTTCGCTCTCTCCCTCGGCTTGCGCGCCCTCCGCCAGATCGGCCTTGCCGCCTTCGCCCCCGCCACCGAAGGCGCCATGGCCAAGCTGGGCCGTGTCCTTCCAGCAGCCCTCCGCGAGAGCATCCACACCGTAGAAGACGTCATCGCCATCGAACCCGGCCCCTGGGTCGTCCCCACCTCGGTCGACTCCCTCATCACCGTCGCCGCCGCCATCCGCGCCAGCCAGCGAATCCGCTTCGCCTACCAATCCCATCACCAGACCGCCACCCAGCGCGAGATCGAGCCCTACGCCGTCCTCCACACCGACGGACGCTGGTACCTCATCGGCCACTGCCTCTCCCGCAAAGCAATGCGCACCTTCCGCCTCGACCGCATCTCCGCCCTCGAACCCGGAACAATCTCCTTCACCCAGCCGACTGGCTTCGACGCCCGCCGCTGCATGGCCGAGCACATGCCCTTCGTCCAATCCGACTTCCAGATCGACGCATGGATCGACATGCCCCTCGAACAAGCCACCCGCGACTTCGCTCCCTGGCGCATCGCCACCGAATCCCACAACGGCGGCACCCGCCTCCGCTGCGGTCGCGACAAGCTTGAAATGTTCGCCGCCATGCTCCTCAGCACCGGCCGCAAAATCGTAGTCCACAGCCCTCCCGAGCTCCGCACCACCTTCCGCCAACTAGCCACCCAAGCCATCCAGGCCGCCGAAAGCTCCAACCCATAGCCCCAATGAAAACGGAGAGCGCCAGTCAATTTAGTCGCGATGCAGCTCGCTTCTCCGGCCAGCACCTTACGTTACAAAGCTGTATCGACATGCAGGCTCTGGCAATTACCTCTGAAGTAATGGTCTGCTCTCCGGCCCTATGCTATCGTCGCTTCGTATGTCGTCCGCACAACCTGTCGGTTGTCTTCTCCGCGAATGGCGCCAGCGCCGCCGCCTAAGCCAGCTCGATCTCTCCTGCGACGCGGAAATCTCCACGCGCCACTTGAGCTTTCTCGAAACCGGGCGTTCACAACCAAGCCGCGAGATGGTTCTCCATCTCTCCGCGCAACTGGATGTACCCTTGCGCGAACGCAACGTTCTCCTGGTCGCAGCCGGGTACGCCCCAACCTTTCCCGAACGCCAGCTTGCGGACCCAGCGCTGGAGAGTGCTCGCAAGGCTGTAGATTTGGTGCTTACGGGCCACGAGCCGTATCCGGCCCTCGCCATTAACCGGCATTGGACGCTGATCGCCTCCAATCGTGCTGTAGCTCCATTTCTGATCGGCGTAGACGCTGCGTTGTTGCGCCCTCCGGTCAATGTGCTTCGCCTCAGTCTCCATCCCAGTGGCCTGGCACCGCGCATCGCCAATCTGGCTGAGTGGCGCTCGCATCTGCTCGTACGCCTGGGTCACCAAATTGATATCACCGCCGACCCCATTCTCGTAGAGCTCATGAATGAGCTTCGCGCCTATCCCGCTCCCAGCCTACGCAAACCTGTCGGTACCGCACCTGCAAATCGCGATTACGCAGGACTAGTTGTGCCCTTCGAGCTGATCACTGAATCGGGTCTGCTCGCCTTCATCAGCACGACCACCGTCTTTGGTACGCCAGTGGACATCACGCTCTCTGAACTCGCGCTCGAAACATTTTTCCCAGCCAATGCCGCAACCGCGGAAGTCCTAAGGAAAATGTAGGATCGCGCTGCTCGGCTGACATCCCTGCTCCTATCCCTCGGCTTCATATCGGCCCGGAAAAATTCCGCAAACATTACCTCCCAGGTTATGGACTCACCTCCTCCCAGCGGCTATCAAGGACATGCGACAAAGATTGTTCGCCAAAGGGAGAAAATTATGAATCGAAGATCTCTACTGACATCGGTCACTTCAGCGGCCGCTGGTGCCGCATTATTTGCTGGAAGTCCGGAGGCCGTCTGGGCAAAGGACACAAAGAGCGCGGACGCAAAAGGCAGGATTCTGCCCTCGCAGTTTCTCGAAACGCGCGATCGCACCGCACTGTTTTACAAGGACTGGGGATCCGGAAAACCTGTGGTCTTCGTTCACAGTTGGGCCGTCAGTTCAGATCTGTGGCAGTACCAGATGGTCCATCTGTGCGGAAAAGGCATGCGCTGTGTGGCCTTCGATAGGCGGGGTCACGGCCGGTCCAGCCAACCTGGGCATGGCTACGACTACGACACTCTTGCAGACGATCTGGCCTTGTTGCTCGAACAGCTCGATCTTCGCGAAGTGACGCTGGTCGGCCACTCGATGGGCTGCGGCGAGATCGTCCGCTACCTGTCGCGGCACGGGTCCAGTCGCGTCGATCGTATAGTCCTGGTCGGGACGGGAACGCCTTTCGCCCTCAAAACGCCAGACAATCCCGAAGGCATCGACAGAGCGGTCCTCGACAAAATCCGCGACTCCTGGGCCAAGGACCTTCCGAGATGGCTGGCCGAAAACTCCCGGCCATTCTTCGCCTCGGAGACTTCGCCGGAGATGATCCAGTGGCTCATACGCATGGCCCTGCAGTCCTCATTAAAAGCGCTGCTCGATTGTTCGAACGCGTCGACCGATGCCGACTTTCGCACTGAGTTAGTGGCCATCACGGTGCCGACCCTGATCATTCACGGAGACGCCGACGTCTCCCAGCCCATCGAGCAGCGAGGACGCAGGACCGCGCAACTGATACCGGGCAGTAGGTTCAAGCTCTATGAGGGAGCGCCGCACGGCCTCATGTTCACGCACACGGATCGCCTCAACGCGGATCTCCTGGCGTTCATCAAGGAATAAAGCAGATCTGCCGGACGGCTGCGCACTCCTCGCAGGAGAGGCGCTGCCTCCGGCTTAAATGCTCCATCCAATGCAACTTCGCGTTGCCATGGACCACACAACACTGCGGTCGATCCAGAAGCACCAAAGTCGCCGACCATCTCGCAAAACACTACACAATCTTCTAAAAAAAGACCGCCAAGAGCCCTTCCGCAAACCAACCCATCAACCCCGCATCCTGAGGTTGGCAAACGTAGCCTACTACGGAGGCCAGGGCGCCGCTTTCAAGAACCGGAGATCCCCGCGAATGGGCATCGAATATGAACCCGCATGAGACCTCCCCAACAACTGTTCCCCCCAGCCAGCAGATCGAACAGCAACTCTCCGACCTGCGTTCCCTCGTTCGCGATCTCCTCATCAAGGATCACAAACTTCGCGAGACCCTTCGCACGTCGATAACAAATCCGATCACTAGAGAGCCGACCAGCCAACATCCAACTTGATGAGGATGAGCTGCACATGAATGTAAAACCCGCCAACAAGCACGAACTTCGAACCCAGGAGACCCGTGCACTTCTCCTCACCGCTGCTGAAACCATCTTCGTGCGCGACGGATACGAAGGGGCCAAGCTTGGAGAGATCGCCGCGCTCGCCGGCCGCACCAAGGAAGCGATCTACGCTCAGTTCAAGAGCAAGGAAGATGTCTTCCTCGCCCTCGTCGAAGCTCGCACCAACTGCTACGCGCCAGATGGAAACGCTCCTCTCTCAATCCACTACCATCGCAGGCAATCGACGAGCTCTACGCGCCTTCTACCGCACCATGACGGACGATCAGGCTTGGTCGCTGCTGCTGTTGGAGTACAAACTAGTTGCCATGCGGCATCCCGAGTCGAAGAAAAAGCTGAAAAACTTCTACGCAAGTGCCCTCGCAATTCTCATTCTGGGCACCCCATTACAAACGCCCGGGTGCCCCATCCTGAGCCCGCCTGATCGGGCGATGGGTGGGGGGAACAAACCTCCCGAAGTGCCTATTTCAACCCTCCACTCTTCAACCAAACACCACCCCAACACTTGACAACCCATATAGAATAATTGCTAGGGGCAACACCACTTCCAACCTGAAGTTACCTGCGTTTACCGCAGGTAAACCCCATGGTTCGAAGACTTTGCAGGTTTATCCCAATAAAATCAAGACTTTTCCAGGCAAGTCCAGGCATAAGTCGTTTCGTTCGAAGACTTTGACACAAATAGAGGGGGGGGGGGAGGGGGAGAGCACATGACGGTCAACAACACCCAGGCAGACAGCATGATCGAAGCTCAAGTCCAATCCGCTCTCCGCGACTGCTTCGACCCTTCACTTCCCTGCAACATCGTCGACCTCGGCCTCGTCCAGTCCGTCACCCTCACCCACGATCCCCAAGCCCCCGGAGCCAACATCCCAGGCGTCCCACCAAAATACCGCGTCGCCATCACCATCACCCCGACCACTCAGGACGACACCGCCAACGCCCACCTCGCCGCCCAGGTCCAGAACCGCCTCGCAGGTCTGGAGCAGGTCCTCCACACCGCCATCACCCTCCTCGACGCCCCCGCCTGGACCCCGCAACGCATCACCCCCGCCGGCCGCCGAACCCTCGGCCTCGAAGGCAACCCCAACCTCATCCAGATCAGCGGGGTTCAGTAGACCGGATGCCCCACAGCAAACCCATCCTCATCACCACCAGCACACGCCCCCGCGACCGCCTCAAGCTCACCGCCACTCCCATCCACCCCTTCGACGAAATCCACAACACCGACACCAGCGGCCTCGTCCCCGCCGCC